>NZ_CAWUDP010000072.1:0-50080 GCF_963920835.1 Scytonema sp. PCC 10023 | reverse complement strand
TCATGCACGGTTCTGAAGACCAACGGATTTGGTGACAAATTCGTTGAGTTTAATCTGGTTGATGTGCGCTTGCTATTTGTCAATCGCCGTGTTCCAAAACTCGATACTGTTTATCCCCTTGAGCATTCTAATGGGATTGGGCTTCTATATGATGCACAGCACTTTCCAGACACAAGCGACTGAATTAGCACCCCAAGCACGAGGGACTGCGGTTTCGTTATTCGCGTTCAACCTGTTTATCGGACAGGGAATTGGCGCAGCAGCTTTCGGTAGGGTTGTGGATAGTTTGGGCTACGTTCCGTGTTTTGTTGTGGCTGGTGTTGCGATCGCCCTCCTTTCTATCTGGTACGTATATCAAAAGCAGCGTATTAGATTGGGATAAAACCGAAGCGGGAAAAATGAGTGATTACCCCTTCCCGCCCACGACTCATGGATTGTATCATCAGAGCCGGGCTATCCTGAAGAGCGACACACCAAACATGAATGAAAAACATTCATTGCCCCACGTTGGTTCTACTTGGTAAGCAGGAAATTTTAACCCCGGTGAAGTTTAATGAGCAACTTGCCCAAGGAATTCCTCACGCCGAACTAGTTGTGCTTAAGCGTGGTGGTCATGGTTTCTTGATTGAGTCGCCAGATGCTGTGGCTCAACTCATGCTTAACTTCCTAGCGAAGCTATGTCACTCTCATTTGCCTGTCTCATGACAACTTAATTTTATTAATTTGACGGATGTTGAATTTATGAAATTCTTTATTGTTCACGCGCATCCAGAACCCAACAGTTTCAATGGTACGTTGACTCGCTATGCCAAGGAAGTTCTGAAAGCTACAGGACATGAAGTCATCATTTCCGACCTTTATGCCATGCAGTTCAACCCAGTTTCTGATCAGCGCAACTTCACTTCTCAAAAAGACCCAAACTACTTTAGACAACAAGCTGAAGAAATGTATGCCACCGAAGTTAATGGCTTTGCTCCCGATATCAAAGCCGAGATGGAAAAACTCGACTGGTGCGATGTGCTGATTTTTCAGTTTCCTCTTTGGTGGTTTGGACTTCCTGGTATC
Organism: Scytonema sp. PCC 10023; assembly: GCF_963920835.1. NCBI lineage: Bacteria > Bacillati > Cyanobacteriota > Cyanophyceae > Nostocales > Scytonemataceae > Scytonema > Scytonema sp. PCC 10023. The sequence continues at coordinate 49,015 of NZ_CAWUDP010000072.1, read as the reverse complement.
CTCAAGGGTTGGGTTGACCGAGTCTTTGCAATGGGGCGAATTTATGGCGGCGGTAGATTTTATGACAATGGAGTATTCCAAGGCAAAAAAGCCATGCTGTCTCTCACCACAGGTGGTCCATTAACTATGTATACCGAAATAGGTATCAACGGTGATATTCATACTATCCTTTATCCGATTAATCACGGAATTTTTCGCTTTGTGGGTTTCGATGTTTTGCCACCTTTCATCGTTTGGAATGCAAGCCGTATCGGGGATGAACGTCGCCAAGCCTATTTGGAGGAGTACAAGCAGCGGTTGTTAATGGTGAATGCAACGTCTCCTATTGTCTATCCATCGCTTGCAGACTTTGATGAAGATTTCCAACTCAAGCAGTGATGACAGTTAGTTAAATACTAAACTTTACCTAGATTCAGTAGATTTATGTTAACTACTGCTACATCTAGGTATTTAACAATTTCAAACAGTAGTTAACCCGATTTGATATCAGTCTCAAGCACTAAATTTTACTTTAAGTATAGAGTTTTCTACCAATTTAATTTTTTTAAAAAACCACTTATTGTAATATAGGAGAAAAACATTTTCAACTGCTTGAACACTAAAATTCCCCAGAAGAATTAGGAAATTAGGGATTGTCAAAACAAGATTTAAAAACAATGTTATATTTTTGTCATAAAAACCAATACACTTAACTAGTCAATAAAAAACATAGAAATAAAAATATAATTATGACAAAATAATGAAAAATAGTCAAGATAAAATGAAAAAATAATATTTACTTAATATTTTCTACTCCATTCTGTGCTAGGAGAAACTGCCCTTACGGTAATACACTTGTATACTGAGATTACCTCATCCTTGCGAAGTATCTGTCGCGTTTACAGTTAACTTTATATTTTATAAACTGCTATGAGTAGGTTAGTTGTTTTAAACTTAGGTCAGGGAAACCTACACGATGGCTTTGCCAGTGTTACGGCACAGCTTGGAGAAGCAGACAACTCTTACCTGACCAAATTTACTGCCAGTTTGCCACCTGCACCAAAAATTCCTGAACTCTACCAAAATTGGCAGTCAGTTTACTATGCTTTCTATCAACGTTTGAGTTGGCGTCTTGATATCGAAATAGACGATAATTTTGAAATTGAAGAAGGTTATGTAACTAATATTTCAGAATCTGACATTAATGACTTATGTCAGATGTTGTCAAAAAGAATGAATGCATGGCTTAACTCAACAAAATTTCGTAAAATTGACCAACAATTACGTACACAGTTAAAACCATCTGAAGAAATTCGCTTTATTATTGAAACCAACGACACTTTGCTGCGACGACTTCCCTGGCATCTGTGGAAGTTTTTTGAGGATTATCCATATGCAGAAGTTGCCTTGAGTGCAGCAGAGTATAAAAACCCAAATAAATTGCTTGTTAATAATCGCAAAGATAAAGTTAGAATTTTAGCAATTTTTGGCAATAGTCAAGGAATTGATATCAGTCAGGATAGAACTTTTTTAGAAAAATTATCAACTCGAGCAGAAATTCAATTTTTAGTAGAGCCAAATCTGAGTTATTTAAACGAGCAGCTTTGGCAACAAGGTTGGGATATTCTCTTTTTTGCCGGTCATAGTTGCAGTAAAGAAAAAGGTTTGTTGCAAATCAATCAAACAGACACGATAACTTTGGAGCAATTAAAATATGCTCTCAAGCAAGCTATTAGTCGTGGTTTGAAACTAGCAATTTTCAACTCTTGTGATGGTTTAGGTTTGGCGCAACAACTCCAGGATTTACACATTCCACAAGTCATTGTCATGCGTGAGCCTGTACCGGATGTGGTCGCTCAAGAATTTTTAAAGTATTTTTTGGCTGAATTTTCGTCTGGAAAGTCTTTATACGCTGCGGTGCGTTCTGCACGCGAAAGACTGCAAGGATTAGAGGGGGAATATCCCTGTGCCACGTGGCTACCAGTCATTTTCCAGAATCCTGCTGAACCCCCTATGATTTGGTCACACAATGCACGGAATAAATGGAAACAGAAAACTGATTCCTCAATGTTGGCTTCGATGATGAATGCTACAGGGGTGAAAACAAACATCAGATTCCCACTAGCAACTCCGATTCTCTCTAAAACAACGACACTCGATTCACTCATAGAGACACTAAATGGCAAGCTCCTAGAATTCCAGAATCGTCCCCTCAATCACACAGAAATTTTGGTTTTACAGGGCATTTGGCAAAGTCAAACTTACAACCAAATTGCTCAGCAGGGGGGCTACAGTGCTAGCTACTTTACTAACGTAGTCGCCCCAGAGTTACGCCAAAAATTGTCTTATCTGATCGGCAAGCGTGTGACTAAAAAGAACTGTCGAGTGTTGCTCGAGTCGTATGTCACTGAACAAACTTTTTCAAAACCAACACCACCAGGACAAAATCCTCCTACCGACTTTTTCCCCAATATTAAGCAGGAAATGTCACCTCGGTTCCCCAGTGGTTTAGTTCCGCTTAACTCTCCTTATTACATTGAACACTCTTCGCTTGAAGCACAGGTTTATGAAGAAATCATGAACCCAGGAGCTTTGATTCGCATTAAAGCTCCTCAGGAAATGGGTAAAACCTCGCTGCTATTAAGAATTTTGGAATATGCAAACCATGTGGGCTACCAGACAGTGAGCCTGAACCTGCAGGAGCAAGTTGACCAAAGCATTGTGAGCGATTTAAATCGTTTTTTGCGCTGGTTGTGTGCCAACGTCTCACGTCAGCTTGAGCTTGAGCCACAATTAGACGAGTATTGGGATGATGATATTGGCAGCAAAGTGAGCTGCTCCCTCTACTTACGAAATTATGTGCTAGAGCAAATTGACTCTCCTCTGGTTTTGGCTTTAGACGAAGTGAACCAGATTTTTGAGCATCCGCAAGTGGCGAAAGAATTTTTACCATTGTTGCGTTCTTGGTATGAAGACGCCAAAAGACAACCCATCTGGCAAAAGCTGCGCCTGATTGTGGTTCACTCAACTGAAGTTTATGTTCCCCTCCAGCTTCATCAGTCCCCGTTCAATGTCGGACTACCGATTCACTTAACCTGTTTTAGTTTAGAGCAGGTGCAGCAGTTAGCCCAGCGCTTTGGACTCAATTGGACAGACGATGAGGAAGCAAGATTATTGATGGACGTCGTTGGAGGACATCCTGCATTAGTACACCTAGCACTCTATCACCTCACCCGTACAGAAGTCACTCTAGCGCAACTGCTGCAAAGTGCTTCCACACCCACGGGTATTTATTACCATCATATGCAGCGTCACTGGGCAACTTTGCAGGCACAGCCAGAATTAGCATCTGCTCTTTATACGGTGATGAGTGCGTCTCAACCCGTACAATTAGAACCCATCGTTGCTTACAAATTAAGCAGTATGGGGTTGATTAAGTTAGATAACAATAAGTCTTTACCGAGTTGTCAGCTGTATCGGCAGTATTTTCAACCGATGTTCCTGACTGCGGCAAGCTAAGTATTACCTAAAACCTTGGATACGAGTTATTTATAATATTTTTCAACTTTTGCTTTTGCAGTGTATTTAAGGTTGATTGCGGACAGCGATTGGGCTTTAGCCCAGCCTCGAAGGGGCATCACCCGTTGTCCAGCGCCAAAGGGGGATCGCCATTCATTCAGCTATCAATGCCACTGAACCTCTGCCATTAGAATCCATCGAGACTTAAGTCATAAGAAAATCATATCAAATCCGTCTCATTGCCCATAAGAAAAACCTCTCTGCATCCGGTGTATCACCGCGCCAGTCCTAATTATGGGTATTCAACCGGAGATGATATCAAACCACAAGAGAAAGGTCAGACTGCATAAGTTAGATTAACTCACTTCTATTACTGGTTAAGTGGTGATGTTAGAACTGATTTATAAAGTAAACCTTAATTGTAGGGTGCGTTAAAGCAACGCACAACGCACCAACAAATGCGATGCGTTCCGGCAAGTTCTCACTCTCTCAAACTTTCAAATCCTTACATAGCCGTAACACATCCTACTTAATATTTACTTTATAAATGACCTCTTAGGCTAATTGTAGCTGTCTAAAAAAGATCGCAGGAAAAGCCAAAGTCACTTCAGATGCAGTTCTGACTTTTCACGGGATGTGGAAAAGACAGATTGGTTCGCGAGTTTTGTACGCTGGTTAAATACCCATATCGACGTATTTGCCGCTCACAAAGCCAAGTCCGGCTTTATTTAGGCTTAAAAAGTTTCAAAGCCCCAATACTAATCCCTCTTTTGTTACTACGAGGAGACAAAAATACTGCCCCAACTTTGTCATTTAAATGCCCTTATTGAAAAAACGTAAAAATAGGTTTTTTAGATTATCATCTACCACAATAAATAAAAATTTGAATATAAATATAAAGTGTTTTTAAGTTTATTGCTTTCTCATACTAAAGACTGATAGTTTAATTACGCTGCAGGTAAATGACAAAAAACAATTTCCGTGTAAATAGGCTTACTTATACACAGATTACGAGGGTTTATACAGGGTATCATGGCTAACCAAAACACTGTACAAAAACTGTAAGAAAAAATACTGAACTAAAAACAAATTTGTTTGAAGAACTAACCGATGCAGAACTTGGAGCAGTTAGACAGTAATGTATTAGACGTGGCTAACATCAGTTTTCAAATCAATTAGTTGCCATAACTAAGCATTGCAAGAACGGGCTTTCGAGATTCTTAAACAAGGTTTGAAAGATTTAGTTGAAGAAACTTCTAAATACAAGAAGAACTAGGTTGGGTTTGCGGATGATAAGCGCGAACCAATCTTCTTTTTCCATATCTCGTGAAAAGTTAGATATGCAGTTGCGTTCAAAAATGTAATTTACTCGTGGGGTTGTTAATTGTTAGTTGATTGTCAACTGTTAACCGTTAACAGCGCTCGTAAATTACTTTTGGCAAATGCAACTTGGTGTCAGTCGCAATAAATGTTGTACATCACGTCAAATAAGCCAACGGTAAGCTGATATGAGCAACGCAATTCCAAATTTGCTAGACATCAAGCTCCAGTCAAACACTCAGCAGCCTTCATCATCGCGCTTTCCAGAGTCTATCCTGACTGTTAGCCAGCAAGAGCTATCAAAAACTCAAATGATTGTTGATGGGGTACTACCGGATGACTTATCTGGTCACGTATTTATCATGGCTCCAGTAGGACATGTGGACTCTGAGCGCATCCCAGATACTTCTATTGTCCATCCATCCAAGGACGGTACTCCACTTTTTAATGGCAATGGAATGATCTATCGGCTTGACTTTGACAAGGCCCGACAAGTGGGGTTAAAGTCCAAGATTGCTAAAACGCCGTGCTACTATGCCGATGAAGCAACACAATCTGGAACCAAATATCAAGAGTATGGATTCCGCAATTTTGGCTTGGCACGTCTGTCACCTTGGTTGGGCGTTCGCAACGTGGTCAATACGGCACTGCTACCTATGAAATTTGGAGACGATAATGAACGTTTGCTAGTTACGTGTGACGTGGGTCGTCCATACGAAATCGATACACATTCCCTTGAGATTGTAACACCTATAGGATGGAACCAAGAGTGGAGACAACAGTTGCCACTCAATATTCCTTTTGAAATGGTAATGAATACGGCGCATCCTTACTTCGATGCCCATACCAGTGAAATGTTCACGGTTAATTACGGTAAGTCATTACCCACTCTTTTATCATCCATCGTTAAACCTGATGTGGCAAAACTGCCACAAGTCATCAAAGAAATCCTAGGAAAGTTCGCGAAATTCTTAGAAGCTCCGCAGGATATCAAAACGTTAGAAATAGCAAAAGGTATTTATGATATTTTAAAGATTTTAAACAAAGAAATTAATCAAATTCCGGGATTTCTTAAGAGCTTATGGCAAGGATTGCGACAACTGCTCCAACAACTGCTCAAAGAAGTGATAGAAGGAACTGCCCTAAAACGAATCGATGAAGTCAAACAACTGGTGGAAATCGTCAAGCAAATGTTGGAAGGATTGGATAAAATTGACGATTTTGTCTATCTCATTCGCTGGGACGGTAAAAGTGACATTGAGCGATGGCGGATAAAGCTTCCTGATGGCTCAGCAGTCAAGATTAAGCATACCATGCATCAAATTGGGGTGACTCAGGATTATGTGGTGCTGATGGACACGGGTTTCAAAGTAGGGCTGGAGCAGCTTGTTACCGAACCAATTATTCAGAATAAGAAGCTAGAAAACCGAAACAGAGAGTTACTAGACTCTCCAGAATCATCCGACGAAACATATTTATATATTGTGCGCCGTGCTGATTTGAAAGCCGGACAACGCCCAGCATCTAGTCAGAAGGAAGTTGAGGTTGTAGCACAGCAGGTGGTGATACCTGAAGGGGTTATTCACTTTGTCGTAGACTATGAAAATCCTCACAACCAAATTACACTTCATGTTGCTCATAGTTGTGCTTGGGATGTGGCTGAATGGCTGCGGGACAATAACACAACCTCTAAGCTGAATAATTCACACCGTCTGCAGGGAATGGTTTCGGGTCCAGTAGACATTCACTCGCTCGGACGATATGTGATTGATGGAGAAAAAGGAAAACTGGACCCGTCACAGTCGAAGGTGATTAGCGATCGCGACTTGACTTGGGCTGTCGCCATATACACCTACAACGAGCGCGCCGCCTCGAAAAAATTCGACAATATCTACTGGAACTCTTGGGGATGCTGGGAAGATCTGTTATCCGAATTTGTTGTCAAGCTGTATGAGAATTATCCTCAACGGAAGTTATCGCTCAAGGAAGTTCGGGAAATCACAAAACAGGGCGTACCTGCTAATATATGTCGGCTGGTTGCGGACTCTAAAGAATCAATGGCGATCGCCGACAGGTATAAGTTCCCGCCAGGTTACTTTGGCAACTCCGTCCAGTTCCTGCCACGAACTCACAGTGACGGTAGCTCAACTGATGGTTATATCGCGTGTACAGTTGTCTCACACAAGAGCGAAATCTGGATTTTCGACGCCAAAGATCTAGCTCAAGGTCCCCTTTGCAAGCTAAGTCATCCTCAACTCAAGTTTGGATTTACCACCCACACGACTTGGTTACCCAAAATTGCACCCCGCACAGCTAACTACTACATTCCTGTACGTAAGGATTTTGAAAATTTAGTCAACCAACAGCGTGCTGAAATCCAGAAACTGTTTGAAGAGGCAGTATACCCCAAATTTCCTTTAACAGCTTGGCCGTCTGTCCCCGATTCCATCACAACAGCGAGTCGGTGTGAACTCTCTGGCATCAAGCTGAATATTCTTGAGTCAAAATTGCCAGCTAAAAAACTTCCAGATGGACTGCACGGTCACGTCTTCATTATGGGTCCGGTCGGTTCTGTTGATTCTGGTGGTCTTCCTCACCCCAATGGGGATCCAATCTTCAACAGTGATGGCATGATTTACCGACTCGACTTTAATCGCAACGGAGAAGTCGGTTTGAAGACACGAATTGTCAAACCGCCATGTTACTACGCCGACATAGCAACTCAACTAAAAACTAAATATGCCAAGTATCGATTCCGCAATTTCGGCATTTCACGATTCTCCCCTGACTTAGGCTCTCGCAACCAGTTAAATACTGCTTTTGTGCCCATTTACAGTCAAGAAGAACCAGATCGCTTGCTAGTCACTTGTGATGCTGGTCGTCCCTATGAGATTGATACAGAAACCCTTAAAGTTGTGACGCCTGTTGGCTCAAACAAAGAGTGGCGTCCAGAGATTAAGCTGAATTTTCCGTTTCCACCTGTCCTAACTACAGCCCATCCCGCCTTTGATGCTCGCACTCGTGAGGTATTCACCGTCAATTATGGTCGGTCATTGTTTAATTTCCTCGAAACTATACCTTCGATTCACAAGCTGGATAAATTTCTTGATGAAGTTGATGAATTTCTGGCAAAAGATGTTTTCAAGACCTTTTCCCAAGTGTCCGATAAACTTCTTCAAATCTATAACAAGTTTGTTTCACCAGACATTAGTCCAGTACCTCAGGATTTTGTTTATCTCATCCGTTGGGATGGTGTTGGTCACTTGGAGCGATGGAAGTTAGTGCTTCCAGATGGAACTCGTGTTCAGATTAAGCAATCTCTACATCAGATTGGAATAACCAGAGACTACGTAGTCCTGATGGACACAGATTTCAAAGTTGGAATCACTCAGGCATTCAACAATCTTTTTCCGAGTCATAAGAAAGTAGAAGAACTCATAAGAAAGTTACTGACACTGCCAGTGTTACCGGATACTACACTTTATATTGTCCGTCGTGCAGACTTGAAAGCCGGACAACGCCCAGAAGTGAGTCACAAGGAAGTTGAAGTTGTAGCGCGGAAGATAGTCATCCCACAGGCTGCAATCCATTTTGTATCAAATTACGACAATCCTGACAACCAAGTTACGCTCTACGTAACCCATAACAGTGCAGATGTTGCTGAGTGGGTGCGCCAGAATGACAATTTAGCCTCTAGCCCCAAAACTCTCGTACCGCCGAACCTAGTAGGTATGCTGACTAGTGTGACGGACATTAGCCGTCTAGGTCGTTACGTCATAGATGGTGAAAGCGGAGAGATTCTTGATTCAAAGAAGTTAAGTGATTCCAGACAAACTTGGGGGGTAGGGCTTTATACTTACTGTGATAGGTTATCAACAGGTCTACCTTCAGCACAGGTAGAAAATATTTACTGGCAGTCTTCGGGATTCTGGCAAGAGCTATGTACAAAATTTATCTTCGACCTGTACAAAGATGACAAATACCGGGTCGTGTCACCGGAGGAACTACTTCACGCAGACAGTGGACGAAGCAGACCGTCTTGTTTATTCCGTCTAGATACAAAACACATGGTGATTGCTGACGCTTATGAATTTCCTGTGATTTCTGAAGACGACAAACACTGGGACAGTCACATGGTCTTGTCTCCACAGTTTGTACCCCGCGCTGATGGTGATGGTAGTTCAACTGATGGTTACATCGTTTGTACCGTTGTCTCAAAAGACGGGGATCAAATTTGGATCTTTGATGCCAAGGATCTGGCTCAAGGACCCCTTTGCAAGCTCGGTCATCCCTCACTAAATTTTAGTTATACAATACACACAGCTTGGTTACCTAAAATCGCGCCTCGTACAGCTGGTTATAACTGTCCCGTGCGCGAAGATTATCAAGACCAAGTGGAGAAAAATTCTCAAGATATTCAAGATTTGTTTGAAACGGAAGTTTACCCGTATTTTGAGGGCAATTCACCTGTAGTTTGAACTATTTCAAACCTTGAATTTTGTGCTGATTTAAGGGGATGATTGTGGAGGGCGATCGCCTCCCTTCTGGCACCTTTGCAATCGCTGCGAAGGCGGGCACTCTGTGCCATCGTACTCGTAGCGTAGCACAGTGAGCTTTACCTTAATGGCCCTGTGAGCGAAACAACAGTTATGTGCACCAACAACACGGCACTCAGCAGTGACGAAAGCAGTGATTGTCTGGACAGATCCTATTTACATCGGCAAGCGGCGCTTTCACTGCACTATTTGTATGACCCCAACGCTCACAGCAAGTAGGTAAGTATGGTGGTGTTCTTGCTATTGTCATCCCAAAAGTGCATAAGTTGATTTTGCTTACACTTATCAAGAATATGTGAGGAAAGCAAACAAGCTTATGTTCCTAAGATGAGAAGGAGGTCGAATTTGAAAGCTGGTTTGTTAACTGTTGTTGGCACAGGTATTCAATTGGTTGGTCATCTCACCTTAGCGGCAAAAGCTTGGATTGAGCAAGCTGACAAGGTTTTGTTCGCTGTCGCAGATCCAGTCACAGCAAAATGGTTACGCTCGCTCAATGCAACGGCAGAAGCCCTGCCTTATAATACCGACAATCAGCGGCGCAAACAGACCTATCGTGAGATGGTCGATGTGATTCTGTCCCAGGTTCGTCAGGGGTTGAATGTCTGTGCTGTTTTTTATGGACATCCGGGTGTATTTGCTGATCCAGCGCACGCAGCCATTCAACAGGCGCGACGGGAAGGCTTCCAAGCGCAGATGTTACCAGGAATTTCTGCAGAAGATTGCTTATTTGCTGACCTTGGTCTTGATCCGGGGCGCAATGGTTGTCAAAGCTTTGAAGCAACGGATTTTCTGATTCGGCAGCGCAGATTTGATCCCACGAGTGCTTTGATTTTGTGGCAGATTGCAATGGTAGGCAATCTTGGGTCTTACAAACCAGGAGAACAGTTTCGTCCTTTAACTGTATTGACAGAGGTCTTAAAAACACATTATGGCTCTGAACACGAAGTCATTGTTTATGAAGCAGCCGTTTATCATCCGGTCTGTAAGCCTGTTATCCAACGGGTGCCACTGGATAAGCTGCCAGAGACTAAGGTAAGGGAGGTTTCGACACTTTATGTTCCGCCTAAAGCCCCAGCACCTGTGGATCGTGAAATGCTGGAGCGGTTGGGTATGTCTGTGTCCATAGAACACATAAGGGAAGAAACTAGGTAATGGAACACTACGAGGAGACTTTAACAAACCTCAATCGGTCGATAAATAAGAATCCTGACGACATAAAGGCTCTTGCCCATCGAGGGGAGATTTACCGACTGATGGAACGTTATTTTGAAGCCCTGACAGATTTCAACCAGGTGATCCATCTGAAACCCGATTACGTTTGGGCGATCGCTCACCGGGGTGAAACTTACCATCGCATGAAACGCTTTTCTGAAGCTTTAGCTGATTTCAATCAAGCGATTGAGCTAGAACCTGACTATGCTTGGGCTATTGCTCACCGGGGCGTAACCTACCGCTTTCTGGGGGAAGCATATTATACAAAGGCACTGGCTGACTTAAATCGAGCAATCGAGCTGAAGCCGGATTACCTTTGGGCAATTGCCTATCGCTGCCGCGTCTATGCACTAATAAAGTACTACGAGCAAGCCCTGACTGACTTCGACCGAGCGATCGCCTTTGACGAAACCATATTTGGGAAAAATTGGCGAATTGAGAGAGGGTTGATCCTTTGCTACAACGGTCAATATTCTGAAGCGATCGCCTGTTGCGAGCAGAGATTGCACGAAGATCCTTATGACACTACAGCTTTGTATTGTATTGCAGTAGCTAAGGCTCGCTGGCAAGGATTGGACAAAGCCAAAAGCGAAATTGCAAACGCGCAAACAGCGTTACTCTCTAAATGGGAGACAGGAGATCACGGAGATATCCTGTATCGGCTTAGCGGCTTAGCCATATTAGAAGGTAATACTCAGCAAGCATGGCAGTATCTCCAAGAGGCTATTCCGCTCAATGATGAAGCCATTGAGTTAGTCAATTGCGATCCAGCTTGGTTGGACGGGCGACATGACTCAAGAACTCAGGCATTACTGACTAGTCAAGCTTTTGAAGCGACAAACCTCAAGGAATTAAGTGTTCACTAAGCGTTAAGAAGGAATTTGATTCAGATGAGCCAGAACATTCACTCTCGTGCCCAAAAGGCAGAAACACTTCGCTTAACAGGGGCATATGAAGAAGCTATCAAAGTTTTTGAAGAGCTCCAAAAGGAGAACCGAAACAGTGCTTGGAATGCTTGGGTTAACGCCCACCTAGGAGTAACTTATTACCAGATAATGGATTATGAGAAGGCAAGACAATATTTAGAAAAGGCCATTGCACAAAATGATGGATATCTTTGGGCTCACGCACAATTAGGGGAAACCTATCGTATGTTGGCGATCGTGGACAGGCGGAACAAGGATGAGATTGAGAATGCCATAAAACATTTCCTCAAAGCGATTGGTTCTGATTTAGAAAATAGTGACTATGCATGGGCATTAGCTCACTTAGGAGCAACTTACCGCCTGGAAATGACTCGTGAACCCAACATATATGACGATAAAATAGAGATAGATCAAAACAGCAAAGAAAATGCATTAAAGTGCCTTAGCAGAGCAATTGAACTTATCCCCACCTATGCCTGGGCTTGGGGTATGCGAGCATCAGTTTACAGATTAGCTCAAGAATATGAGGATTCATACTGGGATCTGGAAGTTGAGACAGTAATAGCTCCAGATATTGAAGTCTTGCAAACCTCTCGTTCACCGGTTCCTTTATTGGTAAGTAAAAGGTTAAATCTTCACGAGCATGCATTACTGTCTCTTTATTTGACAAAAGAAGGATACCAAGAAGGGAGAGTTGTAAAGGAGAAACAAAAAGAAGAGAGAATAAAACACTGTAGGAGAGGAATTGCTTATGCCCAAAAAGCTTTGATCGTTCAACCAGGTGACCTTATTGCCAAGCTAATTCTTCTGGTAGCTAAAGTGAAGCTAGAGAAAGAAGAAGCTGAGCAAAAGAAAGATCTGAATGATACTACACCAGAAGAACTAGACAAAGAAATATCTCGATTGTTGAATGACTTAAAGTTAGTATTTCCTGAACAGTGTAAGACGGTATTACACTATTTAATTAAGGCTGGACAGATTTGTTTTGAGAAATGTTTGTATGATGAGGAGAGTTTGAAAGAGTTTAGTGACAAAATAAGTGAGGAACACCCAATCAAACAACTTGTTTTGAATGATTTGCTCCAAGACCCTACTTTACGTGAGGACTTTCAGTCAAATCCTGATGAAAAAGCAAAACTGTGGATATGGCAAAACTTTGCACTAACGGAGTCATGTAGCCATGTACTTTTCCTACTTGCTGACTTAAGCTACCTGACAAAACTTCCTAAGCTAGGGGACTCAGAATATTATCGATGGCTTGCCAATTTAATCAATCGTTACTTCAATTTTGAAAGGACTTTGCAAACTCCAGCATTGCCGAATGATAGACGGTGTGAACTCCTAAGGAATTTTAAGTCGAGTTGGGAGAAAAGCATCAACTCATAGAGCAGTTGAGGGGGCAGTTTGACAAGCAAACTGATTAGTACTGAGGAGCCTGATCTACAGCTTCCTAAGTGAATCAATGACTAATAAATCAAGTATCAGGAGGATATAGTATGGGTAAGCTGTTTCATTTGTTAACAGATTTAGCACTTGACCCCAAAAAACAAAGTATCTTCATCAATAACCCCAGATTCTTAATGGATGAAGTGGGTTTATCTCAAGCAGAGCAAACTGCAATCATGAGCAAAGAAGATGCTAAAGTTGCAGCGTTTTTTGCACACGAAATAGTTCAACCCGCTGTTACTACTAGCGATCCTGGACCTGATCCCTTGCCAGATCCAGATCCCTTTCCTTTGCCAGATCCAGACCCTTCTCCTTCTGATCCACTAAAAGAACCCTAAGTGGGATTTGCTTGTAGAGAGTGCTATTACAGCAGTTTTCACGTATTTGAACCACACTGTAAGGGCACAGCAATGCTGTGCCCCTACGGCAAATGTGGTCTATTTACCTGAAAATAGCTGTAAGCTCAATTTTCTGAGTTTTGAGAAGTCTGCATTCAGTTCAACGTAGCTTGTAAAGAACTTGGCGGACTGACGTATATGCTTAGCTGACTTTTCACGGTTGGGTAAAAACCTAGAAAAATCTGCCAGCCTCCGTAAGATGCCCGATGAAAGATTGTCATTTTTGTATACCAGTACTTTCGGGGCGATTTTTCCGTCAATACGAGGCTTAGAACCCGTTAACTTGTAATGAGGAAGCTCCCAAAGGGAGCCGCTTCGCTAAGGCAAATTTTTCAGTCTTTCGATGAAACGGTATGTGGATTCATGTCATTTTAAGGGTTTCCCCAAGCCTGATTTTTCCGTTTGTCATTTTCAAGAATCTCAAATTATTGAAAATAATGCTGTGGAAAAAGCCACGCTGTTTCATAGTTTGAGAACTTCCTGTGAAAAGTCAGATATGCTTAGTAGGTGAGATGAAAGTGAAATCCCTCATGACTCCCCAAGATTGAGAAAGTAAAATAATATTTTATTAAACTCAAACCGCAGTTGTTGCGGTTTTTTTCTAATAATAGCTCCTTGAAAGGAGGTAAAGATGCACAAAGTTTCAGGTTACCAAGTTACTGAAAAACTGTATGAAAGCAGCAACTCCCTAGTCTATCGCGGATATCGGCTAGAAGATAACCAACCTGTTATCCTTAAAATGCTCAAACAAGCCTATCCTCCACCTGAAAAAATTGCTTGGTTCAAACGAGAGTATGAAATAACCCGAAGCATTAACCTAGCAGGTGTAATAGATGTTTACAGTTTGGAAAACCCAGAAAATAACTGGGTCATCGTGTTGGAAGATTTTAGCGGCGAATCCCTCAATAGAATAATCTCCAAGAAGCAATTCACAATTGCTGAGTTTCTCCACCTGGCAATTGAGATTATTGACATTCTCGCTCAGGTTCACCAGCAGCATATTATTCATAAAGATATTAACCCATCAAATATCATTTTAAGTCAGAAGACAGGTAAGCTTAAGCTCATTGATTTTGGGATTTCAACAACACTGTCCCGGGAAAACGCAACCTTTCGCAACCCAAATGTGTTAGAAGGGACGCTAGCTTATATCTCGCCAGAACAAACGGGTCGAATGAATCGAGCAATCGATTACCGCACTGATTTTTACTCGCTGGGGGTGACCTTTTATGAATTACTGACAGGAAAGTTACCTTTCCCTACAGATGATGTTTTGGAATTAGTGCATTGTCATATCGCCAAACAACCTACACCACCGCACGAACTCAAGCCAGAAATTCCACCAATTATTTCGGCGATCGTATTGAGATTGATGGCGAAAAATGCTGAGGAGCGCTATCTATCAGCGTATGGGATAAAGGCAGATTTAGAAGAATGTCTCAGACAGTGGCAGAGCAAAGGGCGAATTGATCCTTTCCTAATTAATCAGCACAATGTTTCTGACCAATTTCAAATCCCGCAAAAACTGTATGGACGAGAACAGGAAATTTCCACCTTATTAGCTGCTTTCGATCAAGTCAGCCAAGGAGCCAGTGAAATGATGCTGGTGTCGGGCTATTCTGGTATTGGAAAGTCAGTGTTAATACAAGAGGTATATAAGCCACTAACGCGCCAACGCGGCTATTTTATTTCTGGTAAGTTTGACCAGTTTCAACGAGATATTCCCTACGCCTCCTTAATTCAGGCATTTCGGTCATTAGTACAACAGTTACTTACAGAAAGTGAGGCGGAGATTAACAATTGGCGAGAAAAGTTGCAAGTGGAATTAGGGGAAAATGGACGGGTTATCATTGAAGTCATTCCTGAGGTAAAACTGATTATTGGTTCACAACCACCCATACCAGAACTTCCTCCGGTAGAATTGCGGAATCGCTTTAATCTTGTTTTTCAAAAGTTTATTAAGATATTCACTCAACCCGAACATCCGCTAGTCATTTTCTTAGACGACTTACAGTGGGCAGATACAGCTTCGCTGGAATTCATTCAACTGCTAATGAAAGCAGGAGAAAATAAATATCTTTTTCTCATTGGGGCATATCGAGATAATGAAGTAAACGAGGTGCATCCACTGATTCAAACTTTAGAAAAAATTGAAAAAGCAAGAGTAATAATTAATAGAATATTACTTCCACCATTAGCCTTAAGCGATGTTACACAACTTATAAGTGATACGTTTTTTGTAGAATCAACAACTGCAAAACCGCTTGCCCAATTGATACAGGAAAAAACTGGTGGGAATCCGTTTTTCATCAATGAGTTTCTAAAATCTTTGTATTCTGAAGGATGGTTATATTTTAACTATGGTTCTCAAAGATGGCAGTGGGACTTAGAACAAATCAAAGCGCAACCACTGACAGATAATGTTGTGGACTTGATGACTAAAAACGTAAAAAAAAGACCCACAGAAACTCAGGCAGTATTAAAATTAGCAGCTTGCATAGGTAACCAGTTTGACTTGAAAACACTGGCGATCATATATGAAAAATCTATCCGGGAAACTGCAGCAGATTTACGGTCAGCGCTCCGCTCGGGCTTAATCATACCTCTTAGCTATGTCTACCAATTAGTGGAACTTGATGTAGAAGGTTTGTCAAATCGGTTAGTTGCAGAATACAAATTCGCCCACGATCGCATCCAACAAGCAGTTTACTCGCTCATTCCCAAGACAAAGACACAGGCAGTACATCTACGCATTGGAAAGTTGTTACTGCAAAATAGATCATCTGAAGAACCTGAACAAAAGCTGTTTGAGATTGTTAATCAGTTGAACAAAGGTCGGGAGCTCATTGAGGGACAAACAGAGCGAGATGAGTTAGCTCAATTAAATCTACGGATGGGGAAAAAAGCCAAATCCTCAGCAGCTCGTCAACAGGCTTTCAATTATCTCCAAATCGGCATAAGTTTGTTGGGAAAAAAGAGTTGGTCGCAGCAGTATAACCTCTCCTTAGATTTGTATGTTGAAGCAGTAAAAGCGGCTTATACAATTGCCAACTACGACGAAATGGAGCGATTGAGTAAAATAGTTTTGCAAAAAGCTCAAACGCTGCTAGACAAAGTTAAAGTCTATGAAGTCAAAATGCAAGCTTATTGTGCCCAAATTAAATTTATAGAAGCAATCAAGACAGGGCTAGAAGTTCTCAAGTTACTTGGGGTAGAATTACCCGAAAGACCAAGCCAATTAGATCTAACGCGAGAAATAGAGCAGATAAAATTTGCTTTAGGGGGGAGACAAGCCAACGAGCTAATCGATTTACCACAAATGACCGATCCACATAAACTAGCAGCTATGCGGGTTATGAACTACTTGTTTGGTCCTGCTTTCATAGCAATGAACCAACTGAGCTTGGTCAATTGGTGCCGTCAGGTGAAGTTATCAATTCAGTACGGGCATTCTGCTGATTCTGCTTTTCCGTATGTAGGTTATGGGCTTATTCTCTGCTTAACAGGAGAGCTTGATACTGGCTATCAGTTTGGTCAACTTGCTTTGAAGTTAATAGAACAATTCAAAGATAAAACATTCAAAGCAAGAACTTATGCAATGTATAACTTATTTCTCAAGCATTGGAATGAACCTCTGCGGGACACATCATCTTTTTGCTTGGAAGCTTATCAAAGTGGGATAGAAACTGGAGATTTTGAATATGCTGCGTCTGCGATAGCTGGATATGCCTATGCTTTATACCTAAGTGGAGTAGAACTAATGGATGCTAAGAAAGAGATGGCAAAAGCGATCACAGCTACTAGTCAAACTCAGCAGGAAGCTTACCTTCATTGGACCCAAATGTATATGCAGGCTATCCTTAACTTGCTGGGACAAGCCGACAATCCATTACGTTTGATTGGTGAAATATACGACGAACAGAAGATGATGCCAGTTCATCTTGCAGCTAAAGATCGAAGTGCAATGATGCACGCTTATTCACATAAACTTCCTCTGTGTTATCTTTTCCAGGAATTTCAGCAAGCCGTTGAAAATGCAGACCAGTTTGAAGAATATGCTGCTAATGCAGGCTCATCATTCATCCTTCCCACTGCCTACTTCTATGACATACTGGCTCGGTTAGCAGTTTATCCTAATGTCTCAGAGGCCCAAAGAGAACAAATCCTGAGAAAGGTTGCTGCAAAACAAGAAAAAATGGAACTATGGGCAAAGCAAGCTCCCATGAATTTTCTGCACAAATTTTATCTGCTAGAAGCCGAACGTGCTCGCGTATTAGGCAGAGATAAGGATGCCAGGGAATATTACGATCGCGCCATTACCCTAGCCCACGAAAACGAATATCTCAACGAAGAAGCCCTCGCCTACGAGCTGGCAGGTAGATTTTACCTAGCCAGAAACCAAAACCATGTTGCTCGCCACTACCTGCAAGATGCCCACTATGCTTATCAACGCTGGGGGGCTGTGGCTAAAGTCAAGGATTTGGAGGCACGATACCCACAGTTTTTAGCCAATACCTCAACAGATACTTTTCCAACTCGCTTAAATCTCTCAACTACCGACACGGGTAAAACGACATCTGATGTCTTAGATTTAAACAGCGTACTGCAAGCTTCGCAAGCTCTAGCTAGCGAAATTGTGCTGGAAAAGTTACTGCAAAAATTGATGCGACTTGTGATTGAGAACGCAGGTGCTCAAAAAGGTTTTATGATTCTACAGCGCTCAGGTCACTGGGTTATTGAAGCTCAAGGAACTGTAGATTCTGATAACGTTACCATACTGCAATCCCTTCCCTTAGACTGCGAAGATTCTGACAGTTCACTTCCCCTCGTCTGTGCCGCCATCATCAACTATGTCGCTCGTACTCAGGAAAATGTGGTCTTAAATAATGCTGTCCATGAAGGACAATTTACCCGCGATCGCTACATTGTCGCCACTCAACCAAAATCCATTCTCTGCACTCCCCTACTCTATAAAGGCAAACTGAGCGGCATTTTATATTTAGAAAATAATCTCACAACAAGCGCATTTACGAGCGATCGCGTCGAAGTCCTAAAAATCCTTTCTGCTCAAGCAGCCATCTCAATTGAAAATTCCCGTCTCTACGAACAGTTGGAGGATTACAGCCGCACTCTCGAACAGAAAGTGAAGACGAGAACCCAGGAATTAGAAGAAAAAAATCAGGATTTGGCAAGTCTGTTGCAAAAGCTCAAAGCCACGCAAGCTCAGATTATCGCACAAGAAAAATTGGCTTCTCTGGGCGCTTTAACAGCGGGTATTGCTCATGAAATCAAAAATCCCTTAAACTTTGTTAACAACTTTGCCGAACTTTCTGTAGAGTTAACCCAAGAACTGCTCGAAGAAATTGAAAATCAACAAGACCGATTAGACTCAGAATCGAGAGAATACATTGAAGAGATTTTAAATGATCTTAAGCAAAACGCTAAAAAAATTAATGAGCATGGCAAACGAGCAGATAATATAGTGCATGGAATGCTGATGCATTCTCGGGGTCAAACTGGCGATCGCCAACAGACTGACATCAATGCAATGCTTGCAGAAGCTATTAGTTTAACTTATCACGGGATGCGTGCTAAGGATCCTGCCTTTAACATCGTTATAGAAACTGACTATGATGACAACCTTGATTTAATCAATGTTGTGCCGCAGAATATCAGTCGTGCTTTCATAAATCTTATTAATAATGCTTGCTACGCTACGTATACAAAGAAAATGCGTTTTCAAGCCGAGGGTAACGCTGAAGAATTCTTACCTAAACTCATATTGAGTACAAAAGATTTAGCTAACTACATAGAAATACAGATCCAAGATAACGGCGAAGGTATTCCGCAGAAATTGCGAGATCAGATTTTTAATCCTTTTTTTACCACCAAGCCACCCGGCGAAGGAACGGGTTTGGGTCTTTCTATTACTCATGATATTATTGTTCAGCAGCATCAAGGAAATATCAGAGTAGAAAGCCAAGTAAACTCTTATACACTGTTTATCATCACTTTACCCAAGAATTTTCCCTATAAAAAAGAAATTTAAAAATGGAAGTAATGGTTGTAGACGATGAACAAGACGTTCAATTTTTGTTTGAGCAAAGATTTAGAAGAGAACTCAGACAAAATCAAATCTCCTTATATTTTACCTTGTCAGCAGAGGAAGCACTGGAACAATTACGAAGTAACCCAAGTAATTCTTTATCTCTGATACTGACAGATATCAATATGCCTGGTATGAACGGGCTAACTCTTCTCAAAATTATTAAAGAAAATTATCCTACTTTAAAAGTGTTTGTCATTACTGCTTATGAGGATGAACAGAATTATTTAACTGCTAAAAGATATGGGGCTGATGGTTTTATCACAAAGCCAATAGAATTTAACAAACTTAAGGAAAAAATATTGAATTCGTAAACAATCCCAATCAGGACAAAACTATGCCAGCTAAAATACTGGTTGTGGATGATGAGCCTGACTTAGAACTGCTGCTTTGTCAGGCATTTAGAAAAAAAATTCGTCAAAAGCAATTTCAATTAATTTTCGCCCAAAATGGATTAGAAGCCCTCGAAAAGCTAGAAGCTGAACCGGATATAGATATAGTTTTAACCGACATCTATATGCCGGAAATGGATGGGCTAACTTTACTTACTAAACTTAATGAGTTATATCCTATCATTAAAGCAATCATTATTTCTGCCTATGGCGATATAGAAAATATCAGAACGGCAATGAATCGGGGTGCTTTTGACTTCCTGACTAAGCCGATTAATTTTCAGGATTTAGAAATTACTACTAACAAAACTCTGCAACATGTGCAGCGGATGAAAGCGGCTCGCGAACAGGAGCGTTTAGCACAGCAGGCTCAAGCAGAATTATTGAGCCGTCTGCAACAAGAGGTCACAGAACGCCAGCGAGCAGAGGAAGCATTGCGCGAAAGTGAGAGAAGACTGGCTCAATTTCTGGAAGCTGTGCCAGTGGGGGTATTTGTCGTTGATACTAACGGTAAACCCCACTATGCCAATCAGACAGCACAGCAAATACTGGGCAAGGGAATTGAACTTGGAGCTACAGCTGCACAATTGACCGAGATTTATCAAGTTTATCAGGCGGGAACGGAACAGTTGTACCCCACGCAAGAGCAACCCATTCTACAAGCATTAAATGGGGAAAGTGTAACCGTTGATGACATGATGATCCACCAAGCTGACAAAATTATCCCTTTAGAGGTGTCAGCAACCCCGATTTATGATGAGAAGGGAGAAATTGTCTATGCCATAGCTGCTTTTGCTGATATCACCCAACGCAAACAAGCGGAAGCGGAGCGAATTAAGTTTACCCAAGAACTAGCACTCAAAAACGCAGCTTTACAGCAGGCAAAAGACGCATTAGCTGAATCCAACCGTACCTTAGAACAAAAAGTCGAAGAGCGTACTTGCGAACTCTCACAAACCCTCGAAATTCTTAAAGCCACTCAAGCTGAATTGGTGTTTGAAAACGCTCTGCTTAAAAATGCAGAACAATCTTCAACTTTTGATTATCAAGTAGGCGGTAGTTTGCCAATGAATGCTCCTACATATGTGGTGCGTTCTGCAGATCGTTTGCTCTATCAAGCACTAAAGCGTGGAGAATTTTGTTACATTTTGAACACACGCCAAATGGGCAAGTCAAGCCTCATGGTACACATGATGGACTATCTCCAAAAAGAGGGGTTTAGCTGTGCAGCGATTGATATCACTCGCCTTGGCACTGAAAACGTGACTCCTGCACAATGGTACAAGGGATTTGCCGTGGAGTTATGGCAAAATTTTAATTTGTTTGGAAAAGTCAATCTGAAAGCTTGGTGGAATGAGGAAAAAGATTTATCGCCTATCCAATGCTTGAGCAGATTTATAGAGGATATTATACTTGCTCAGGTTAAGAGTGAAAAGGTATTTATTTTTGTAGATGAAATTGATACTGTTTTGGGCTTAAATTTTCCAGTCAATGACTTTTTTGCTCTCATTCGTTCTTGCTATAACCAACGTAGTATTAATCCAGAGTATGAACGTTTAACTTTTGCTTTGTTTGGAGTAGCAACACCTTCAGATTTGATAACTGATCCCCAAAGAACGCCTTTTAACATTGGTCAAGCAATTCAACTCAATGGCTTTCAAATTCATGAAGCTCAACCTTTACTTTATGGATTGACAGAGAAAGTGAGCAATCCACAAGTGCTGCTCAAAGAAGTGTTAGCTTGGACAAGCGGTCAACCTTTTCTGACTCAAAAACTTTGTAAACTCATACGCCGTGCTTCATCCCCGATTCCTACAAATAATGAAGCGCAATGGGTTGAACATTTGGTACGGACTTGTGTGATAGACAATTGGGAATCTCACGATGAGCCAGAGCATTTGAGAACTATCCGTGACCGAATTCTTAACAGTGAACAGCAACCTGTTCGGCTACTACAACTTTATCAACAAATTTTGCAGCAAGGAGAAGTTGTCTCTGTAGACTCTCCAGAGGAAAGGGAATTGCTGTTATCCGGGCTAGTTGTCAAGCAACAGGGTTCTTTAAAAGTGCATAACCGTATTTATGAATTAATATTTAATCCTAGTTGGATCAATCTCCACCTGTAAATTTTGAATTTTGAATTTTGAATTTTGAATTGCTTATAGGCTTGTGTCTACTCAAATTCCTCACTCTCCATTACATCCTCCAAATAATGTAGCCCAACCACCAAAATTACCTCGCCCACGGCTCCACTGGCTACAACCCTTGGCATTGCTTGCACCTGCTGGAATTTGGTTGTTGCTTTTGCTGGTGCTGCCAACACTGATAATCTTTGAGTTAAGTTTGGTACCAAATATTCGCCCTGGAGATGTGGTGAACCCCAGTGGATTTGCGAACTACATCCGGATATTTGACCCCTTATACCTGCAAGTTATCGGGCGATCGCTCTTTTTTGCAGTCAGTTCCACAATCATTTGTTTAATCTTGGGTTTCCCCGTCGCCTATTGGATTGCTCAGAGAGCACCTTGGCGCTGGCGAAATTTGCTACTTATTGGCTTTATCTTGCCTTTATGGACTTCGTCTTTACTTCGCTCTTATGCTTGGATTACAATTCTCCGCCCTACTGGGTTACTCAATAGCATTCTTAGTAGTTTCAGCTTACCGACTTTAGATGTCCTTAACACCAGTCCAGCTGTCTTAATTGGCATGAGCTATAGCTTGTTGCCGTATATGGTTTTGATTTTATACGCTGCTCTAGAAAAACTAGACAAGCGTTTGCTAGAAGCCGCAGCTGATTTAGGCGCAAATCCCGTGCAAACTTTTTGGAAAGTCACTGTACCTCAAACTCTCACAGGAATTGCTGCAGCTTCTTTTTTGGTGTTCATCACGGCATTTGGCGATTTTATCAATCCCGAATTACTTGGTGGTGCTTCCAGTATGACGGCGGCGCGGTTGGTTTACAACCAGTTTCTTGGAGCAACCCAAAATTGGGGATTTGGTTCAGCTTTGAGTATGACAATAATTTTGGTTGTTAGTATGGCTATTGCTCTTTTAATTAAGTTTGGCGAAGCTACACCAAAGCAATAAAAAAAATTGGCGTTGCTAATTAAGAGGTCATTTATAGCAATCCGCGCAGGATTTATGAAAAATCTTAAGTATTGTAGGGTGTGCCGTGCTTACCGTATTTTGCCCACTAGATTTAGGTTTTGCGTTCGCACTGCCCTATTAACCGTGTCGTTCAAAAATCTGCACAGGAGTCCTATATAAAGTAAAAATAAATTAAAACACAACTGAAAATTTAACTCGCTTTTGCTTCATCGCCTAATGCCTCTGCCGCAGCAGCCAACCTAGCTGCTCCAGGTTGAACTATCTGAGCCACTTGGCTAAGAGGCAGATGATTAATTTGCCTAAGAATCAAACTTAAATCTGAAGCTTCTGATACTGGCTTGCCTTCTAAGCAGCAGAGTAACTCCTCGAATGTATAGCCTGCTCGCGCTGCTATTTGAGCCAAATTTTCTGTATCTGGCACCTTAACGCCCTTTTCCCACATTTGAACAGCAGTCGCAGAAACTCCCAACAGCTTACCAAAAGCTCGCTGACTCATCGAACCACGAGCTAGCTTGATGATCTCAATCAGTTTTTGTCTGCTTTTTGAGCCACACCCCCAAATTTTATTTGGGGGATTCTGGCTGGAAGTTGGGATTAGCTTTTTGCTCGATTTTGTTTGCACAAAATAGCTATCTGGCTAACCTTTTCCAGCTTAAAGCAGAACCGCTCTACCGGGCAATCAGGACACGGGGGTTCAGACTCGCTTACTACTCTCGCGGTTTAAATCGACGCTTTCATGTCTCCAAAAAGAACAGCTCCGTCCTTGGGACAAATCCCTACATGAAAACTTTCCTGATTCTTTATCCAGAAATTATCCGCTGAACTACCCCCTGCCTTTAGGCATGGGGTACCAACTTGCTGTGCAAGTTTCGTTTACCCTTACAGGTTCCGACTCCTCACAAGCTATTGGATTATTGCACATCAACTCTGTCCCACCAATGGTAGGAGACTTTGGACTAACCTCGGTTCTCGTTGATTGATTTGACCGTTTCTGCCAACCGTGCAACAAAGATTGTTCCATCCCTAACCAACCATCTCTGGCTAGCTGGATTGACAGAGTTTCTGTTTTTGGGTCAACGTAACGACTCAGATAAGCAGATAAAATATCACGTTGCATTTTCAAACCGCATTCAGAGCAGTTATGCACTCGTTGAGATAATGATTTTTTCTGCTTATTACCACACAAACAAGTTTGAGACAGTGCAGTATACCTCGTCGAAAACATTAGAACTTGACCACCAGCATTTTCAGCTTTGCGTTTTAGTTCGGATTGAAAACTTGATGGGGACTTAAAGCTTATGGACTTACCCCAATTTTTTTGCCATGCTTTAACCGAAACTTTCTCAGCTTTTATATTCTTGCCGAGTTTTAAAGTTTGGTTAACTAGCTTGCCATGTAAGGACTTACGGTAAGCAGCTTGTTTACGTTCTATTTCACGTTTCTTAGCTACAGTCTTTTTATAGCAATTTGACTTATTCCAACGCTTTTTACCTTTTTTAACTGTACCGTTGGAGTTGAAATTATCAGGATTACCAGCACGACGTTGCCTATTTAGCTTACGTTGTAGTTTTCTAACTTCTTTTTGTTTTGAAGTTAATTCCATAGCAAAGGGAGTCCAGATAGTCTCACTATCCCCAACAATAGCTACAGTACTAACGCCTAAATCAATTCCAACCGTGCCATCATTGACGATATTTTTAGGCTTTTGATAGGGTATCCCTTCACAAATTAACTGTGCAAACCAGTAAAGTTTTTGATTAAGAATACGACGTACTAAGCGAACATATTTAATCTTTGAGTTTAAACCGTGCAGAATTACAGGGTCGTTATTAATGATGGCTTTTAGCTTCAACCCAGACCATTCAACACCATTACCAGTAAGCGCGAATACCTTGCTTATTGGTTTTACCTTCTAGAGATGCAAATTGACCTTTTTGCTTAAATCTTACCTTTCTAGCCTTACCAAACGCCATTTTTTCTAAAGCTTTAAAAGCCCTAGTAGCTATTTTTTGAATGGTATTAGCATCAAGGTGAGTTTTAATCCAAACACTAGCTATTGCTGTTTTATTTGCAAAAGCTTGTAAGTCATAATCGCTAAAACGGTAAGACTCTCTGGGTTTTTGAAATACTGTTGACGCATTGTCCCCTAGAAAATGAGCCAGCCTTTGTTTTGTTGATCTGTCGGCGTAGTCGGGTACTCGTTGTAGTAAGGCTGGCTCATTTTCTTTACGTGGAAGACCTCGTGACCGTTCTTTTTTATTAGCTTTGTTAATAGCCTTAGCCTGTCGGTAAAGCTTAGAATTACGAAATAATTCTAGTCTGGTTTTACCTTCAGACAATACAGCATTATAAAGTTGTCGCCCTGCCTCACATCTTGCAGCAAGTACAGACAAATCTCTAGAAGTCGCAATTAATGGTATTTCTGTGACAAAACTGGTAGTAGTTGCTGCCAAAAGTAAATCACCCCCTTGTGGTTGCTTTATTAGTTTTCTACATCCTATCATATAGATACGACATAGAAAAATATGGTTACAGAAAATGTCTGAAAAATTTAAATCAAACAATAATATCGTTTACTCATGCAAATACCATGTTATTTTCTGCCCAAAATACCGCAGAAAGGTATTAGTTAATGCCGTTGCATCTAGGCTAAAAGAATTAATCGCTCAAATAGCTATTGAGATTAAAGTTGAAATCTTAGAGATGGAGATAATGCCAGACCATGTGCATCTATTAATTGAAGTAGACCCCCAATTTGGGGTACATAAAGCTGTGAAAAGATTTAAAGGGGCTACTTCTAGATATTTGAGGTTAGAGTTTCCTGAATTAAAAAGCAGACTTCCATCTTTGTGGACTAATTCTTACTTTGTTTCAACAGTAGGAGGCGCACCACTGGATGTAATTAAAATGTACATTCAAAACCAAAAAGAAACTTGACGGCGATTAAAATCGCCCCCGCCTAGCCCCCATAAATAGAATTTAGGGGCTACCCCGGCGCGGTTATTCTGGTGTACTTTCAACCGTGGATTCTGGAAAAAACATTGCAGTTTAAGCATAACTTTCTAGATATTGCTATCTATGTATCTCATCACTGCTGAAATTATTATAACACGGCAATTAAAATTGCTCGTGTCAGCTTTGGGCCCCGATTTAAAAATGCGGGGCTACCAGCTATCCCGTGATTTTAAGGTGTATTCACTGCTGGGTTGTTACTCACAGGACTTACGCAACTGGCACAGGCGATCGCTACATTTCAGTACATATGTATTGTAGGGGTGACGCAACTGGCACAGGCGATCGCATTTATATAGTATTTCCGTACTATCCAAGAGAGGCTTGCTAAAATTAGTAACAGTGATCGCCTGTGTGAAGCTTTCTTCAAATCATGAGAAAATCAGTTGAGGATGCGTAAAATAAATTCTCTAGTTTCTGAGATTTACTAAGCTTAACTATTGCCAGTATTTGTTAAGTAGTCAAATTAATTATACTGTGACAAATTTGGCAGAACACTTAGAACATATTAGTCATGATAAAATTAACCGCTATCTGAAAAATGAGAGGCTAACACCACGGTTGCTTTGGGATAATGTTAAAAATATCATCCAAGTGAGTCATAGTGCATATCTAGTTTTTGATGACACAGTAATTGATAAAAGGTACGCCACAGAAATAGAGACAAGCAAACGGCAATATAGTGGTAACCAACATGGTGTTATCCAAGGAATTGGGCTAGTAAATTGTATATATGTCAATCATGAGATTGGAAAGTTTTGGGTAGTTGATTATCGCATTTTTGATCCAGACACAGATGGTAAATCAAAGATAGACCATGTGACAGAAATGCTGCAAAACCTTGTGTATCATAAGGATTTACCGTTCCAGTCCGTCTTAATGGACAGTTGGTATGCGACAAATAAATTGATGTTATATATTGATGATTTAGGAAAATATTATTATTGCCCTCTGAAACGTAATCGACTCGTTGATGATACAGTCGGTCAAAAAGATTATCAAAGAATTGAATTGTTATCTTGGGATAAACAGGAGTTAAAATCAGGTAAAATAGTTAAAATAAAAAAGTTCCCTCAAGCTAAAAAAGTGAAGCTCTTCCGGGTGACTGTCTCAACCGACAGAACGGACTTTATCGCTACAAACGATTTATCTCTAGATTCTACGGACGTTGTGCAAAAAGTGTGTAAGGTTCGATGGAAGATTGAGGAGTTTCATAGAGAATTAAAGCAATTGACTGGTATTGAATCATCTTAATGCCGTAAGGGGTCGTATCCAAAGAAATCATATTGCCTGCGCTATTTTAGTCTGGCTTAGGCTCAAATATTTAGCTTATAACACTGGTCAAACAATCTATCAAATTAAGCATGGATTGTTATCAAATTATTTAGTTCAGCAACTGAAACGCCCGGATGTTTCCATGTTTATCGCTTAGTTGTTTGGCGTGTGGCGCGGTTACACCGCGCCATTGCTTGTGACACTTGCGTAAGTCCTGACTCAACTTTAATTACAAGTTTGCTTGTCATTCTATAAGGTATCACTTAATTCCAAACAAATATTCAACTCGCCTTAGCTTCATCGCCTGACGCCTCAACAGCAGCAGCCAATCTATCCATTACGGCTCTACCAATTATCGCCACTTCATTCAATGGCATAGACTTGATGTGCTTCACTATCTGGTTTACATCTGAGGATTGTGGCAATGGCTTCACACCCAGGTAATTGAGCAGTTCCTCCATCGTGTAGCCTGCTCTTGCTGCAATATTAGCCAAATTCTGTGTATCTGGAATAGATTCTCCCTTTTCCCACAACTGTACAGCAGTAGCAGAAACTCCCAACAGCTTCCCAAAAGCTCGCTGACTCATAGAAGCACGAGCCATTTTCACTACTTCAATCAGTTTCTTTCTAGCCTCTAGATCCACTGTTGTACTATTTGTTGGGCTGCACTTAACCAGTTTACTTTCTCAAATATAAATTTTTGTTTAGCTCTTTACAAGTTTACTTGCCAAAACTGTATTATACTTAAACTTGTAATTGATAAGATTACTTGTAATGTGAGCCAGAAAATATAGCCTGACTCTTTCATTTTAGCTTGGAACTGATAGAAAACGTAGCTCTGCAGTCAAGTAACACCAGAGTGTAATCATGGTTCGGAACAAACCCCAGATTCGTCAATATCGTCGCAAAGGTCAAAGCTTAATTGCTGCCAATAAAATTAAACCAGAAAAATGGCACATTTCCAACACTGAGGCAAAAGAAACACTGCAAGCACAAGGCTGTAACGTAAAAGAAATTAAGAAAATCCGCTGTTTAACCCATCAAGTGTGTATTTCTTACTGGGATGAAAAAGGTAACGTGTGCAGTGGGTTTTTTAGCTACAGAATTTTTAGCCGTTGGCAAATAGAAGTAGAAAAGTTAATTGAGCGCTGTCAAACTTTGAAGGAATGGTGTCACTTGAATCATGTCATGCAGTATGAATTTGCTTATTATCCATATCCTAAAAATATTGATAATGCACTCCACAAGACATTAGAAAACCGCCTGTGTGTGTTAGAGGGAACAACACAACAGGCGGTCTTCCAAGATATTGAAAGCCAAGTGGTTAGTCGTTAATGGTAAAAAACTCATAATTAACAACTAACAACAAACTTAAAGATTAATTACTAGCGCCAGAAGCGGCGAGTTCCGCTAACCGTTCTTGCTGGTCTTGAGAAATACAAGCCTGAATCACAGACTCAAGTTCGCCTTCAAGAAATGAGTTGAGCGAATAGTTTTGACCTAAACGATGGTCGGTGACGCGGTTATCTTTGTAGTTGTAAGTGCGAATCTTTTCAGAACGCGACCCTGTACCTACTTGCGATCGCCGCATAGAAGTCACAGCTTCCTGTTGTTCGCGTAACTTCATTTCATACAACTTTGCCCGCAAGATTTGCATTGCCCGTTCTTTGTTTTGCAACTGGCTGCGTTCTTCGGTACAGAAAATGCGGATACCAGTAGGTTTGTGGTACAAGTCAGCCGCTGTTTCTACCTTGTTGACGTTTTGTCCACCAGCACCCCCGGAACGAGCTGTACTCATTTCAATATCCTTCGGGTCGATATGGATTTCTACGTCATCCACTTCTGGCATGATCGCTACAGTTGCTGTTGAAGTGTGAACCCGTCCTCCTGCTTCGGTGACAGGTACGCGCTGTACCCGATGCACACCAGCTTCAAACTTCAGCTTGCTGTAAACGTTATCACCCTGAATTTCCAAAATCGCTTCTTTGAAGCCGCCCATTTCCGCTAGGGACTCGCTCACAAGCTTCACTTTCCAACCCTGGACATCAGCATATCGCGAGTACATACGTACTAAATCACCCGCCCAGATACTTGCTTCATCACCGCCTGTACCTGCACGAATTTCTAGCATGATGTTTTTATCATCATTGGGGTCACGCGGTAGGAGCAATATCTTCAGGCGATTTTCTAGGTATTCTATTTTTTGCTCAAGTTCTTGAACTTCCAGGGCTGCCATTTCTTGCAGTTCTGGATCGCCTTGAGCTTCTTTTAGCACCTGACGCGCCCCGATGAATTCTTCCTGAGCCGTTTTCCAGGTTTCATAAGTATCTACGACTTCTTCCAAAGAAGAGCGTGCCTTTGCGATTGTTTGATACTCATCAGGGTTTTTGGCAGTATCGGGGTCAGCAAGGCGACGAGTCAATTCATTAAAAGTTTGTTCAACGGATTTTAATTTCTCCAGCAGATATGTTTCAGCCATGACGAATGCAGCGCTCCTTAAAAAATAGCAAATTGGCTTGAGCATTAAATACAACAATCGACCCGGCTGATGCAGGGTCGTCGTTAACAGCTAAAGCCAGCCCGCTACTTTTTCCTTCTGCCGCCTTTCGATTGACCACCTTCGCTCATGCCGTATTTACGGAGGAAGCGTTCTACGCGACCTTCGGTGTCAATAATCTTCTGAGTACCTGTGTAGAATGGGTGGTTTCCAGACCAAACATCTACATGCAGTTCTGGCTTAGTGGAGCCGACGGTCATCACAAGTTGACCATTGCAGTAAACTTTTGCCTCTGGATACCACTGGGGATGAATCTCTGGTTTAGCCATTTTTCCTTCCGTGGTTTCTATATATATTTTGACACTCTCCGCGCTAAAGCAACGGAGATTCTTAAAACATCGCTGTCTTAATATCCTGATTTCTCAGGTTCCCAGGCTCACCACGTTTGCCACAAGGGCGTGGTGATATCTCCTCAAGGTTCTTTCGGGCGTAGACTTTCCCCCAGTCAGTCCGGGGGTAGGTTTTTAAATCTTGTACTGATCTAAATATTTTAGCATATCTGACCCAAGCTTGAAGGCTACGGGGCGCAGCTTTCATCCCTGGCGCTACTTGCACGGGGTTTTCAGCCAGCCCTCCTTATAACTTCTGGCTTGGCGTCGAGAAGAGGGACTGGCGACTGGAGATTGGCGATTAGGCAAGAATTTTCCCAATACCTAATCGCCACTGGCTTAACGCTTAGAGTACTGAGGTGCTTTGCGAGCCTTGTGCAAACCGTATTTTTTACGCTCCTTCGCCCGTGGATCACGAGTCAGGTAGCCTTCGGTTTTTAAAGGGGGACGGTTTTCTGGGTCAAGTTGGCACAGGGCGCGGGCGACTCCCAAACGAACAGCATCTGATTGTCCGGTTAAACCGCCGCCTTCAGCTTTTACGATAATGTCGTATTCGTTTTCCAAACCTAGAGTGTCTAGAGGTGCTTTGGCAACAGAGAGGTAGTTAGGGTTGAATTGGAAGTAAAGGTCTCCTGGTTTGCCATTAACAATCAATTGTCCGGTACCAGGAACTAAGCGTACCCGCGCTATTGCGTTTTTACGACGACCTGTGCCCCAGTACATGGCACGACCGCTATCAGTGTCTGTTGCTTGCATTAGTTTTGTACTCCTGGAATTGTCTGAATCTTTAACTCTTTTGGTTGCTGTGCTGTATGGGGATGAGTGGGTCCGGCGTAGACTTTTAGCTTAGTAAACAACTGCCTTCCCAAGCTATTTTTCGGTAACATGCCTTTGATAGCATGTTCCACAATCCGTTCTGGCAAACGTTGTTGCAGCTTGTCAAAGGTTTCAGTCTTCATACCGCCGGGACGACCGGAGTGACGACGGTAAACCTTTTGAGTGCGCTTTTTACCTGTGACTTCGACTTTTTCAGCATTTACAACGATCACGAAGTCACCTGTGTCCAAGTGAGGGGTGTATTCGGGTTTATTTTTCCCTCTAAGAATGATGGCGATTTCGCTTGCTAGGCGACCTAGACGTTGGTCAGTAGCGTCTACTATGTACCAATTGCGCTCAAGAGTATCTTGAGGAGGAAGGTATGTTTTGTCGTTTGTCATTTGTCCTTTGTCCTTTGTCATTTGTCATTTGTCTTTTGTCTTTTGTCTTTTGTCTTTTGTTATTTGTTGTTAGTTGTTCTACTAACGACCAAGCACTCACAAATAACTAATAACCAAAGACTAATTTGGGTTGGGCGTCAAACCAAATCTTTGGGGGAAAGGGGAAATCAGGATAGCCGACTCGCAACAAGCATAAGCCGTGAGGGGGTGCGGCATATTTCACTTCTTGGCGGCGTTGATGTTTCCAAAGGTCCGTGAAGTCAGCGACTGTCCGCTGTCCGGAACCAACCTGTACGAGCATCCCCACCAACAACCGCACCATACCATACAAAAATCCATTTGCTTGAATTTCAATATGAAGAAATGGTCCGGTGCGATAGCACTCTGCTGCTTGTATTTCTACCCAGGAATCCTTGCGACTTGAGTTTGCTCGGTGAAAAGCAGCCAGATCATGGTGTCCAATCAGAGGTTTGAGTGCTGAGAGGATGAGAGATTCATCGAGGGGTGCATGATAATAATGCCAACTAAAGGGTCTGGCAAACAAGTTCGGTAGGTCTTCAGTATAAAGCGTATAACGATACCGTCTATAAGTAGCACTAAAGCGAGCATGCCAATTTTTACTCACTTGTGCGGAAGCTCGAATCAGTATATCTTTGGGCAAATAGCTGTTAAGAATGGTTGCCCATTTGTGAGCTGGTATCATACTCGTGGCATTAAAATGTGCCACTTGAGCAGCAGCGTGAACTCCAGCATCAGTTCGTCCCGCACCGTGCAGTGTCGTTGGATGACCGAGTAGATGAGAAATAACTTTTTCTATCTCTTCTTGGACAGTGCGATGTTGCGCTTGCCGTTGCCAGCCATGAAAATGAGTGCCCAGGTATTGAATTACCAGGGCGACTCTATAAGTTGGTGTCAGCTGGGGGCAATCTAACATACAGTTAATGGTCATTGGTCATTAGTCATTAATCATTAGTCGCGAATCAGGGACTACTAGACACATGAGAAACGACACATGACCAAATCCTAAAATCCAAAATAGAATTAGACGAGCTCGAGGATTGCCATCTCAGAATTATCACCCCGACGAGGTACGGTATGCAGAATCCGGGTATAACCTCCTTGGCGATTACCATACCGAGTGGGAACTTGCTCAAACAGAGCATGAACCAGTTCTTTGTCGTATATGTAGCCCAGGGCTTGACGGCGTGCTGCTAGAGAACCGTCTTTGGCTAGAGTAATCATTTTGTCTACTTCGGAGCGTACCACCTTAGCTCGGGCTAAAGTGGTAGTGATTCGTCCATGACGGATGACTTCAGTGGTAAGCGATCGCAACAGGGCGCGGCGCTGGTCAGCTGGTTTGCTGAGTTTTTTAATCCCACAACGGTGACGCATAATTATGCACTACAAATTAAAATTATCTAAGGTTTTGTCTTAGGTGTGTTTGGAAGCTCTTTCAGTCGGCAGGGTAATTCCCAAGCGTCGCTGTAAAGCTTCAACGACCTCTTCAGCTGACTTCTGACCGAAGTTTTTAATTTCTAACAGATCCTCTTGGGTGTAATCCAACAAGTCAGCAACAGAGTTAACTTGTGCCCGTTTGAGACAGTTATAGGCTCGCACAGAAAGTTGCAACTCTTCAATTGGAATTTGGGCAGTTGGATCCTCTGAGACTTCTGCGCCTATATCCGGTGTATCAAGCGAGATATCTTTCAACGGATTGAATAGATCCACCAGGATAGTAGCGGCAGAAGAGAGTGCTTCTTGGGGGCTTAGACTGCCATTTGTCCAAACTTCCAACAGCAGACGGTCTTTTGGTATCCCAGTATCTCCACGGGTTTCCTCAACGCTGTAGTTCACTTTCCGCACTGGCATAAATACCGAGTCGATTTGCAGAAAGTCCAAAGATGTGGCTTCTTCACGACTCCGTTCTACAGTGCGATATCCTTTGCCTCTTTCAATCCGAAACTCCATTTCCAGCTTGCCACCTTCAGCTATGGTGGCTACATACTGAGTCGGATCGATGACTTCGACTTCACTTGGCAAATCAAAATGTGCCGCAGTAACTGTTGTTGGACCTGTAACGAGTAAGCGACCAATCTGGGGTTGAGCAGAATAGCTTTTGAGGATGACTTCCTTCATTTTCATTAGGATTTCCAGCACGTCTTCCCGTACGCCCGAAACTGTGGCAAACTCGTGTGAAACGCCCGCAATCCGAACTGCTGTGACTGCTGTACCCTCTAGGTTAGACAGTAAAACCCGTCTCAGGGCATTGCCAACTGTCGTTCCTTGACCACGCTCTAGAGGTTCCAAGACAAATTTACTGTAGTGGCTCCTATTTTCCTCAGAATTTGACTCTACACATTCAATTTGAAACTGCGCCACGGAGTAGCCTCCCTTGTTATAAGGTCTTGCTAGCAGGGAAAATCCTTGCCTCGTCGGACACTTGGTTGCGGCGAAAACCGTCTTTCCCAGTGTCCTCGCTTTTTTGACTTAATGCCCTGTTGAGCTACTTTGGTCTATCAAACTGTATTTTCCGATGGCGGTGAAGTTTGAATCCCCAAAGAGTCAGCGGGCGCTAATAGTGTTTTGGGTTGTTTAAAGTTTTGAGTTTCTTGCAGAGGTTGGTTGATGTTAGTGAAGGAAACTCCCCGGAAATGGGGGTATCCTCCATAATTTTCTGCAACGAAGGCGATCTTCAAACTCTTTGCCCTCACCACCCAATCATGTTGTATCTATACTCGGCGGCGTTTGGGCGGACGGCAACCATTATGAGGAATCGGGGTAATATCCCGAATCAGCGTGATTTCCAGTCCTGCTCCTTGGAGTGCTCGGATAGCCGTTTCTCGACCTGCTCCTGGACCTGAAACCATAACTTCAATTTGGCGCATCCCTTGGTCGATCGCTCGACGTGCTGCACTTTCCGCTGCGGTCTGTGCTGCAAAAGGAGTTCCCTTCTTTGCTCCCTTAAAACCGCTAGAGCCAGCACTTGCCCAGGAGATGACATCCCCATTTTGATCGGTAATGGTGACAATGCTATTGTTGAAAGTAGACTGGATGTAACCCAGCCCATTTGGGACGTTGCGTTTTTGCTTTTTGCTTCCGGATTTTTTGTTGCTTTGCTGTCGCGCCATATTACACTCAGTTAAATTAAGATTAAGTATTGCTGAAGATAGGCAAAGAAAAAATTATTTGGATGGTGCTTTCTTCTTACCTGCCACTGTCTGCCGTCTTCCTCGACGAGTTCTGGCATTAGTACGAGTTCTTTGTCCTCTGACTGGTAATCCCATCCGGTGACGGCGACCCCTATAGGTGCCAATGTCGATTAAGCGCTTGATGTTCATTGCCTCCCAGCGCCTTAGATCACCTTCTACTTGGTAGTTGCTTTCTATTTCTCCGCGCAGGGCTGCTACATCAGCATCGCTCAGGTCTTTAACACGGGTATCAGGGTTAACAGACGTAGCCTCTAAAATCTCTTTCGACAGAGATAACCCTATTCCATAAATGTAAGTGAGACCGATTTCAACGCGTTTGTCACGTGGAAGGTCTACTCCGGCAATACGTGCCACAACAATCTCCCTATTTCTAAAAGCTAGTGGTGTAAATGTTTGTCAGTTAGCAGTCAACAGTTATCAGATGACGCACTGGCTATGACTGTTAACTATAAATGCTGTGTTATCCTTGACGCTGCTTATGCTTGGGATTCACACAAATCACCATGACGCGACCACGACGTCTAATCACGGTACACTTTTCACAGATTTTCTTGACAGAGGCTCTGACTTTCATCGCTTTTCTTTTGACTCCAAATGGTGAATTATAACATTTTAGGGTAAATTAATCACTAAAAATCATCGGAAAAACAAAAAAAAATGTTTTATGGTATTATTTCTTACATATATTTACTTTTGTCACATTTGATCTCTCATTTGACTTTTGGTTATATCGTTGTGTTTGAAGCTAATTTTGAGGCGATGGCACAGAGCGCAGCCCCAAAGGGGCATCGCAAGAAATTCTAGTGTCGAAGGCAACTGCGTTTTTGCTATTGCTCAGGCAATCACTGTTGGAAAAAGTTCCTTACGTCTGATACTTTGATGCCTTGGTAAATTAGGACATGAGAGTCATTGTTCACATCGACGCCCAAAATTTCATAAAGGATACCGTCACGAGGTCATACCTGAGTAACAGTAACTTCTATTTGAATCGCATCTTGGTTAATCAATAATTGATTTGCCTCCTGTAAAGAGTTTGAGAATTGCCTATTTTTTACGTAATCGATAGGTAATTCTACCTTTTGTCAAGTCGTAAGGTGTCAGTTCTACTTTGACGCGATCGCCAGGTAAAATTTTGATATAGTTACGGCGAATCTTGCCAGAAATGTGAGCCAAGACATTGAAGCCGTTATCTAGATCAACGCGAAACATTGCATTTGGCAGGGACTCTGTGACCGTGCCTTCCATTTCAATCAAATCTTGCTTAGACAAGTTTTTTCCTCAACTCAACAGTCTCCTGGTTTGTTGCAGCTTTTTGTCGCCTGCTAAAAACATATTTCGGAGAATATATCAACAGTTTATTAATATATCTTATCCAATCTTGACATAGATCTGTCGGGACAGGGAACAGGGAACAAGCGACAGGGAAAAACCTGTTACCTCAAACTTGTAACCTATTCCCTCTTTTTAGGCGGCGATGAGCTTGTGTAATTCGCCAGTGACTTCTTCTGGGGACTGATCGCCGTTGACATTAAGGAGAGTCTGGCGACTGCTGTAAAAGTCAATCAACGGTGCCGTTTCAGAGCGGTAGACTTCTAAGCGGCGACGAATCACCTCTTCGGTGTCATCTTTTCTTCCTCGCTGCAGCAACCGCGCTATCAGAATTTCGTCTGGCACTTCCAGATTGACCACCTTTTCGCCATGCTGGTTTAGCTTTTGCAGCAACTCCTCTAAGAAAACTGCTTGATTAACGGTACGGGGAAAGCCATCCAAAATCCAACCTGATTGAGTATCAGGCTGACTCAAACGTTCCTGCACCATTTCCTGCACTAGCTGATCAGGAACCAACTCACCTTTGTCCATATAACCTTGAGCCTTGACACCCAAAGGCGTTTGCTCTTTCAGAGCTTGGCGTAGTATGTCACCCGTAGAAATATGGGCAATATTCCAGTTGTCAGCTAGCGTTTTCGCTTGCGTTCCCTTACCAGCTCCAGGCGGTCCCAAGAAGATTACTCGTGTCACTATTGTTTCACCATTCCTTCATAGCGCTGAGAGATAACATAGGTTTGGATTTGCCTTGATGTATCAATAGCTACCCCCACAAGAATCAATAGAGAGGTGGCACCTAGTCCCCTAAAGGTTCGCACATTCAAAGCACTTTCAACAGCGGTAGGGATAATCGCAATCAAGCCCAAGAAGATAGCACCTAAAAAAGTGAGTCGATTAAGAACGCGCTCAATATACTCGCTAGTTGCCTTTCCTGGACGAATCCCTGGTATACTAGATCCCATCTTCTTCAAGTTCTGCGCCACATCAACTGGGTTGACAATCAACGAAGAATAGAAGTAGCTAAAGAACACAATCGAAACTAGGTAGATAAGGGCATATACCCAAGGCTGAGAACCGCCTGGGACCAGATAAGTGTTAACTATTTTTGAATATTCTGGATTGCGGATGAAGTTTTCTGCCAAAAGGGGCAAACTTAGAATTGCAGTTGCAAAAATAATCGGCATAACGCCCCCTTGATTGAGTCGTAGGGGTAGGTAGTTACGCTGCTCTGCAAAAATTCTGCGACCAACTTGACGGCGAGCAGAAATAATCGGAATGCGGCGGATTCCTTCTTGGACAAACACAATTCCAACAATCGTGGCAATGAAAAGCAGCAGTAGTACGATAACGCGACCTACTGTTTCTCGGCTTCCGCTTTGTACAAAATCGATAGTGTCGCCCAAGGCTTTTGGCAGTGTTGCCACAATATTGACAAAAATCAATAAAGATGCTCCATTACCAACACCCTGCTCTGTAATGAGTTCTGATGCCCACATGACAAACATCGAACCAGCTACAAGAGCGAGCGCTGTCTCGATGACAAAAATCGGTCCGTAGTTGACGGCAAAGGGTTTGAGCCAGAACGCTGCTAAGAAGACACTTTGAATAACCCCCCAACCCAAAGACACATAGCGTGTAATTTGGGAAATTTTGCGCCGTCCTGCTTCACCTTCATTTTTCTGTAAATTTTCTAAAGCTGGGATGGCAGCGGTAAGTAATTGGATGATAATCGAAGCGTTAATGTAAGGCAAAATACCCAAGGCAAAGACTCCCAAAGCAGAGAGTCCTCCTCCAGAAAAGATATCCAAAAAGCTTAATATCTGGTTATTACCTTCGATTGCTCTGGCAAACTCCTCTCGATTAATATTTGGTATGGGCAAATGTATGCCAAGACGAATCAAAAAGAGAATACCGAGGGTGACAAGCAGCCGACCTCGCAGCCCTGCTGCTTGCGCCATCTGCATAAAAGTTTCTTGAGCCGTTGGGGCTTTGTCTCGACTGATCATAAAGGGCTACCTTGCTAGTTAAGTCAGGCGCTTGGCTGGGGTAGGCTTGTCGTAGGTGCGCGCTTTTTGGCTTATTTTGAAACGACTTCGCAACTCCCACCAGCTGCCTCAATTTTGCTACGAGCTGTACCTGTAAAAGCAGCCGCTTGCACCTTGAGCGGAACGCTCAATTCCCCATCCCCCAAAATCTTCAAAGGTCCTCGACTCCCAGTGAGAATACCAGCTTCTTTTAAGGAGCTCAGTGTGACTTCTGTATTTGCAGGCAGGGAGGCTAGCTTTTCTACATTAATCGTAGTGTACTTCTTAGGATTAATGAGGGGAAAGCCTTTCAACTTAGGAATACGGCGGTACAATGGCTGTTGACCCCCTTCAAATCCAGGTCGGGTACCGCCACCAGAACGCGCGTTTTGACCACGCATACCTTTACCAGCACTAGCACCCTGACCGGCAGAAACCCCCCTACCTAAACGACGAGGGCGTTTCTTAGAGCCTTTTTGAGGACGAACATCAGTGAGTCTCATAGTCGAAACCTTATGTAAAATTAGTCACCTATGATTTGTCCTTTGTCATTTGTGAACCAGCGCTGCAAGAAGGTTTCCTTCTGTAGGCGACTGGCAAACCCGAAGGTCATTTGCCAAGGACTAAGGACAAATATCGATTTTTAAATGTAAAGATTTTCAACAGGAATGCCTCGGTCTTCGGCAACTTCTGCAAAGGTTCGCAAGGTACCTAGGGCATTAATTGCCGCTCTGGCATTATTGAGAGGATTATTTGATCCAAGTTGCTTAGCGAGGATATTACGGATTCCTGCCAATTCGAGTACTGTACGCACAGCACCACCAGCAATTACCCCAGTACCAGGAGCTGCTGGTCGCATCATCACCTTAGCGCCGCCGCCAATACCATCAATAGGATGGGGTATGGAGTTGGATTTGGTCATGGGGATATCTATGAGATGCTTTTTGCCGTCGGCTACGCCTTTTTTTACAGCACCAATCACATCTGAGGCTTTGCCTACTCCCACGCCAACTTGACCGCGTTCATTACCCACAACGACTATCGCTCGGAAGCTAAGTTTTTTACCTCCTTTGACGACTTTACTGACGCGTCGGATTTGGATGACTCGCTCTTGCCAGTTGGTTTCTTCTTTTTTTGTACGGTTAGTTTTACGACGACCAGTTGCCATTTTAATTACCTCGTGATGGTCAGAAGTCATGAGTCATTAGTCATTAGTCAATGACCGTTTTTTGAATTCAAAATTCGCTCATTCAAAGTTCAAAATTTAAGAAAAAATTTTGAATTGACAGTTGGGATACAAGCCCATGGCTAAAGCCAGGGGGTATTATTTTTGAATTTTGAATTTTGAATTTTGAATTGTTTTGACACGCTTACCAATGACTTCTTTAAAAATCTAGACCAGCTTCGCGAGCTGCTTCTGCTAGTGCTTTCACACGACCGTGGTAAAGGTTGCCACCTCGGTCAAAGACAACTTTGGTGATCCCTTTTTCTAGAGAGCGAGCTGCAATTAATTTGCCGACTTCAACCGAAGCATTGCAATTGGAACCGGAAGCTAATTTAGATTTCAACTCTGGTTCTACAGTTGAGGCTGCCACCAAGGTATGATGCTGGGTATCATCAATGACTTGAGCATAAATATGTTGGTGGGAGCGAAATATCGCTAAGCGTGGACGTTCTGTAGAACCACTGACTTTGCCACGAATGCGTCTATGGCGACGCTCTTTTGATTCTCTACCTGTAAGCTTCATTTTTACTTCTTACTCTTACCAGTTTTACCAGCTTTACGTCTTACCGCTTCACCAGCGTAACGAATACCTTTGCCTTTGTAAGGTTCTGGTGGGCGAACAGCACGAATTTTCGCTGCTGTGTTGCCTACCACTTCTTTGTCATAGCCACTGACAATAACATTGGTATTATTTTCAACAGCAAACTGAATTCCGTCAGGTGGAGCGATTTGCACTTGATGGCTGTAACCCATGTTCATAACCAGGTTCCGACCTTGAACTTGTGCCCTGTAGCCAACCCCTTGAATTTCCAAACGACGTTGAAAGCCTGTGGAAACTCCTTCAACCATATTGGCAACCAAGGTGCGGCACAAACCGTGCATTTGGCGCGATGTGCGAGAATCGTCGCGACGGTTGACCTGTAATGTTTCTCCTTCTTGGGAGACTGTGACATGAGTAGGCAAATCGCGAGAGAGTTCCCCTTTAGGACCTTTGACAAGCACTTTTGTGCCGTCAATGGTCACTTGCACTTTGGCTGGAACTGTAATTGGGCGTTTACCAATTCGAGACATAACTTTTTGTCCTTTGTTATTTGTCGTTTGTTATTTGTCGTTTGTTATTTGTCTTTTACGAATGACAAATGACTTATGACAAATGACTCATGACTACCAAACGTAGCAAAGTACTTCACCACCCAAGTTTTGACGTCGTGCTTCACGGTCAGTCATAATGCCACTTGATGTCGAAATAATGGCAATACCGATACCGCCTAGTACTCTTGGTAGTTCTTTTTTATTCGAGTAAACGCGCAAACCTGGTTTACTCACTCGCTTTAAGGCAGTGATCAGAGGCTGGCGATTCTTGCCCTTGTATTTCAAGGAAATCACCAAATTGGTTTTTACGCCTTCTCCTGCTTCTTCAAACTCAGCAATAAAGCCTTCATCGCGTAGCACTTTTGCAATGCTACGAGTCAATTTTGTGGATGGCACTTGTGTTGTTTGATGCCGCGCCATGTTAGCATTGCGGATGCGCGTGAGCATATCTGCAATTGTGTCGTTAACCGCCATCGTTCCCTCTTTACATGAACTTATTGATCCCGAAAAGGCATTCCCATTTCTTTAAGTAAGGCGCGGCCCTCTTCGTCTGTTTTTGCCGTGGTGATGATGGAAATATCCATACCACGGATTTGGTCAATTTTGTCGTACTCAACTTCTGGAAAAATGAGTTGCTCTCTGACACCTAAGGTATAGTTGCCGCGACCATCAAAGCTTTTGGGACTTACACCGCGAAAGTCCCGAATTCTTGGTAGTGACAGATTGATTAAACGGTCGAGAAAGGAATACATCCTTTCGCTTCTTAAAGTCACCATGATACCAACGGGCATACCCTGGCGAATTTTGAAGCCAGCGATCGCCTTTTTCGCTCGCGTCACTACAGGCTTTTGACCGGTAATCAGCGCAATTTCGCTTAAAGACGCTTCTAGCGCTTTCGCGTTTTGAGATGCTTCCCCTAAACCACGGTTTACCGTGACTTTCACCACTTTCGGTACTTCATGAATGTTCTTGTACTGAAACTGTTGTATCAGTTTGGGGACAATTGTTTCTTGGTATACAGTTTTA
This sequence comes from Scytonema sp. PCC 10023, assembly GCF_963920835.1. Lineage (NCBI taxonomy): Bacteria > Bacillati > Cyanobacteriota > Cyanophyceae > Nostocales > Scytonemataceae > Scytonema > Scytonema sp. PCC 10023. The sequence continues at coordinate 7,761 of NZ_CAWUDP010000072.1, read as the reverse complement.
AGTCTTATTGCTGCCATAGTTTTTTGTCCTTTTTATCCCTGGGCTTGGTCAGGGAACAATGAAGTTTTGAGTTGTAAGTTCTGAGTTCTATTCCTAACTCCTAACTTCTCCTTGCTTCTATTTATCTATGATTTCGCCAGTTTTCTTAAGCATCCTGACTTTCTTGCCTTCTTCTGTGAAGGTGTAGGAAATGCGACTGGCAACGTTTTGCTTGGTGGAATAGAGCATCACGTTAGAACTGTGGATTGGGTATTCCTGATTGACAATCCGTCCAGATTCTCCTTCTTGCTGGGGTTTAACGTGCTTAGTTTTAATATTTACACCTTTGACAATGACTTTACTGACTTGGGGAAGCGCTTTGATGACTTCACCAACTTTGCCTTTGTCTTTCCCAGCAATGACTTGCACGGTATCACCAGCTTTTACGTGCATTTTGTAAAAAACTTTCGGCTGATTTCTCTTCTGAGTTACCATTACAGCACCTCCGGAGCTAGAGAAACAATTTTGGTAAAGTTTTTGTCACGTAGTTCCCGTGCCACTGGTCCGAAAACCCGTGTTCCTCTGGGGTTACCATCTTTATTAATGATAACTGCGGCATTATCGTCAAAGCGAATACTCATACCGCTGTCTCGATTGATGTTATGACGGGTGCGGACAATCACTGCCTCGACAACATCAGACTTCTTCACAGCCATATTTGGCTGAGCATCTTTGACTACGGCGATAATGCGATCGCCTATAAAGCCGTAACGGCGGTTACCTGCTCCTAATACGCGGATGCACATGAGTTTGCGGGCACCGCTATTATCTGCGACATTAAGGTAAGTTTGGGGCTGAATCACAATTGTTCTCCCTTTGTGTGTTGTTAGCTACCTAACAACTATGATGTTTAGCTAGCTTTGGTAGTCAGGATTTCTGCGACTGTCCAGCGCTTGGTTTTACTCAAGGGTCGCGTTTCCTGAATGCGAACGCGATCGCCGACTTTACACTTGTTTTCTTCATCGTGCGCCTTATAGCGCCGGGTTTTCACGACAATCTTGCCGTATTTGGGATGGGGAGCGCGGTTTTCGATGGCGACTACCACCGTTTTTTGCATTTTGTCGCTCACTACCAAGCCAACTCGTTCTTTAACTGCCATAATCTTTTACTCTGATTCTTTCACGGGTTGACTTGAGGAAGATGCCCGTTTCCGCTCTGCCTCCACAGTCATTAATTGAGCGAGGCGGTGGCGGGCGTGTCTAAACTTGTGCGGTTTGTCTAGCTGTCTGGTTGCTTGTTGCAAGCGCAACTGAAACAATTCCTTTTTGACGGCGGTAATTTGCTGCGCCAGTTGCTCGTCAGTTAATTCTCTGGCTTCGGAAATCTTGGGAAGAGGCATAACTTACACCTGCTGTTCCTCTTGGGAGCGTGTAATGAACTTGGTTTTAATGGGCAACTTGTAAGCTGCTAATCGCATTGCTTCGCGCGCGGTTTCTTCAGCAACGCCTGCAATTTCAAACAAGATTCGTCCGGGTTTGACGACTGCTACCCAGTACTCTGGCGAACCTTTACCAGAACCCATCCGGGTTTCTGCAGGACGCATGGTGACTGGTTTATCGGGGAAAATCCGAATCCAAATTTTCCCACCCCGGCGGATATAACGAGTCATTGCCCGACGAGAAGCTTCGATTTGGCGGGAGGTGATCCAACAGGGTTCTAAAGCTTGGAGAGCAAAATCCCCAAAGTTGAGAGTGCTGCCGCGACTGGCGAGACCATTCATCCGTCCGCGCTGTTGTTTACGGAATTTCGTTCTTCTTGGACTTAGCATGACTAGGTACTAGGGATTAGGAATTAGTGATTGGGGATTAGGGATTAGGGATGAGTGATTAGGGATGGGAAGGTTCTTTCCCAGTCCCCAGTCGCCAGTCCCCAGTCGCCAGTCCCCCGTTATCCTTCATTTGAGCGGTCTTCAAATTGTTGGCGACGGCGTTGTTGTTGGCGGCGAGATGGAGGGCGATCGCGATCGCGATCGCGAGTCGTTGCTGCGGGAGTCGTTTCTTCCTGTCCGGGAATAATTTCTCCCTTGAACACCCACACCTTAATGCCGAGAATTCCGTAAACAGTTTTTGCCGTGCAGTATGAGTAGTCAATATCAGCTCGTAACGTATGTAGAGGAACTCTACCTTCACGAGTCCACTCTGTCCGGGCGATTTCTGCCCCGTTGAGCCGTCCGCTGACTTGAATTTTGATGCCTTGTATGCCGGCGCGTTGAGCACGCTGAATCGCTTGCCGTACGACACGCCTAAAGGAAACGCGGCGTTCGAGTTGTTGAGCAATATATTCAGCAATTAGGAAGGCATCCGCATCAACTCGTTGTACTTCAACTACGTTAATACGAATCTGGCGATTGCTGCCCAGCAGTTGCTGGAGACCGGTACGTAAAGATTCAATGCCTTGCCCACCTCGACCTACAACGACACCTGGTCGAGCTGTACGTACTTCTAGATCGATTTGGTCTGCTTTGCGGTCAATCCGCACTTCAGAAATTCCGGCGTTATTTTGGGCGTATCTACCCAGTTTTCGTTCTATGTACTGACGAAGTTTGTAATCTTCTTGTAGAAGTTCTGGATAGCGACTCGGGTCAGCAAACCAACGAGATTGATGTTCTTGGGTTACGCCTAAGCGAAAACCGACTGGATGTATCTTCTGTCCCACAAATGCTTCCTCTAAAAATTCTTTCTGTAAGTCATTTCTTATTGAGCTGCGCTGTCAGCTGCGACAGCCACAGTGATATGACACGTCGGCTTGCGAATCTGGTAAGCACGACCTTGCGCTCTAGGTTGGAACCGTTTTAGTACCGGACCTTGATCCGCGTAAGCCTGAGTAATTACCAAATTCGTTCTATCTAACCCCGCGTTATGCTCCGCATTAGCAGCAGCACTTCTGAGCACCTTTAACACTGGCTCGCAGGATCGATAAGGCATGAATTCTAGAATAATCAGTGCTTCTCGGTACGAGCGTCCCCGAATTTGGTCGAGTACGCGACGCACTTTATAGGGAGACATCCGTATATAACGGGCGATCGCTTTTACTTCTGTCGTATTATCTACTGCCATATTTTTCTCCATTTGTCCAGAGGTTGACCCTTGCAAAGCGTGCATTCGAGAGCCAACCACTCATTTTGACTTTAAACTCTGGATTTTGGGCTTTTAACTATCTGCCTGATTTTTTGTCACTCTTAGCGTGACCTCTAAAAGTACGCGTTGGTGCAAATTCGCCTAGTTTGTGTCCCACCATTTGGTCAGAGATAAAAATTGGCACGTGCTGGCGTCCGTTATGAACGGCAATGGTATGACCTACCATGACGGGTAAAATTGTCGAAGCCCGCGACCAAGTTTTAATGACTTCTTTTTTGTTGTTTTCGTTGAGCTTTTCAATTTTTGTCATCAGATGATCCGCAACGAACGGACCTTTTTTTAGAGAACGACCCATAATTAGTAAGTTCTTAGCTTCTTCTTTGAATGAACGAACTTTCAGCGCTGAGTCCCAACTGCCAAGCCCCGATTTCTCTTGACTCAGCACTTGGCACTCTTTCTCAGCACCTATTAAGATTCACGACCGCCACGACCGCGTTTAGAAGATTTACGGCGACGGCGGACAATTAACTTGCTACTGGGTTTCTTACGCTTGCGTGTTTTATAGCCTAAAGCAGGTTTACCCCAAGGTGTCACAGGTCCCGATCTACCGATGGGTGCCCGACCTTCACCACCACCATGTGGGTGGTCAACTGGGTTCATGACACTACCTCTGACTTGAGGACGGCGACCCTTCCAGCGAGTTCTACCGGCTTTACCGGCACTCAGGTTTCTGGCATCAAGATTACCGACTTGTCCAATCGTGGCATAGCACTCGCGGCGCACCATCCGGACTTCTCCAGAAGGCAACTTGAGTGTAACGTAGTTACCTTCTTTTGCCACAACTTGAGCAGTCGCACCAGCAGCGCGAACGATTTGACCGCCTTTACCAGGTTTCAATTCTACGTTGTGAACGCTGGTTCCCAAAGGAATGTTAGATAGGGGTAAAGCGTTGCCATCTTCAAAGGGAGCATCTGGACCTGCAACAACTGTTGTCCCGACTTTCAAACCGTTGGGTTGAAGGATGTAACGCTTTTCGCCGTCTTCGTATTGCAAAAGGGCAATCCGGGCGTTGCGGTTGGGGTCGTATTCAATTGCCGTCACTGTGGCACGAATACCACGCTTATCTCGTTTAAAGTCGATGATGCGGTAAAGGCGCTTGTGACCGCCACCCCGGTGGCGAACCGTGATCCGCCCTTGATTATTTCTACCTTTGGCACGATGTATCGATACTGTTAGCGATTTTTCTGGCTCGGTTTTGGTAATTTCCGAGAAGTCAGAAATCGTAACTTGGCGAGTACTGGGGGTGTAAGGGCGATAAGAACGAGTACCCATTTTCTTAAACCTCTGGGAAGAGAACTTGTCTAATCTTGTCTACGTCCCCAGCTGCCACTGTAACAATAGCTCGCTTGTATTGGGGCTTGAAACCAATAAACTTACCAACACGCCGCTTTTTGCGCGGTGGCTTTGAAGTGTTGACTTTTTCGACCTTGACGTCAAATAAATCTTCAATTGCGGCTCTGATTTGTGGTTTTGTTGCTTTTGGAACCACTTCAAAGGTGTATTTATTTTGCTCCATCAAAATCGTCGCTTTTTCAGTGACAATTGGGCGACGCACAAGGTCGGGTAGGTTGCGGGGGTCAAATTTAGTCACCGTAGACCTCCTGAATTTTTTCGAGTGCTGATGCTGTCACAACAATTTTGTCGGCGTGGAGCAAATCGTAAACATTTAACTGGTCAGCTGCAAGTAGCTTTAATTTTTCTACGTTGCGGGCTGATAAATATATGTTTTCTGTACGTTCGGACAAGATTAACAAGGTATTATTTTCTGGATCTGAACCCCAACGGGCGATCGCTCCCACTAACTCTTTGGTCTTGGGACGCTGGATCTGATCTCCAAATTCTTCCACCACAATTAAATCGTCAATCCGACTTGCAAAAGCGGTTCGCAAAGCTAAACGCCGCTCTTTGCGGTTCATCTTGATCTCATAATCTCGCGGTTTCGGTCCAAAAATCACACCACCACCACGCCACAATGGTGAACGAATAGATCCAGCACGCGCACGACCTGTCCCTTTTTGCCGCCAAGGTTTGCGACCGCCACCTCTGACTTCAGAACGGGTTTTGGTACTTGCAGTTCCTTGGCGAGCATTGGTCATTTGTCTTACCAACGCTCGATGTACGACATGAGATGCCGTTTCCTGTTTGGCAACCTTGAGGTCGAACGTTTTTTGTTCGACTTGTTCTCCTTGCCAATTTTTGACTACATACTCAAACATTTCTCTGTCTACCTCTTCATAGCTATCAGCTATCTACTTCTAGCCATCAGCGAAAAGCAAGCTGACTGCTATTTACTACGACCAACTAATGTTGCCGGGACAATATCTACTAAGGCACCTGGCTTACCAGGAATACCTCCCTTGATGAGTATTAAGTTGCGTTCTGGGTCTACTCGTACCACAGTCAGTTTGCGAATTGTGACGCGCGTACCTCCCAAACGTCCTGCCATCCGCTTACCTGGATAGACACGACCGGGAGTTGTACCAGCACCAATCGAACCTGGTTCTCTGTGGTTTTTGGAACCGTGCGACATTGGTCCTCGACCAAAATTGTTGCGTTTTTGGTTACCAGCAAAACCCTTACCAATACTTGTACCAATTACGTCTACAATTTGACCGGCACTAAAAATATCTGCTTTAATCTGTTGACCTAAAGCATAGTCACCGGAGTTATCTATGCGATACTCCTGTAAATGACGCAGCGCTGGGGCAGATGCTTTATTCAAGTGTCCCAGCAGCGGTTTATTCAGCGCTTTTGGCTTGACTTCGCCATAACCTACTTGGATGGCGGAGTAACCGTCGGTCTGTTTTGTTTTAACTTGGGTAACGGTACATGGTCCCGCTTGAATGACAGTAACAGGAATCGCTACTCCTGCTTCGTCAAATATTTGGGTCATGCCCAGTTTGGTGCCGAGAATACCTACAGACACAGTTACTGGTTCTCCTTTTTACTTACTTGTTTTGGAATCGGATTCTTATCGGGTACGCTGTTTCAACGCCCGTCAAGAAGAGTTCCGGCTTTTTGTGAACTGACCTGTGAAGTCGCTCTGCTTAGGTAATGACAGATTCAACTTCTTTGGGTCTTCACCAAAGATTCCGTACTGTTTAATCAATCCGTTTACTTGTTATTCGTCACCAGAACAGCCAAAAGTACCTTCCTTCTAGGAAGAGATAACTTCTAGATTTTTTGCAAGGCGCTATAACTTTGCGCTTTGTGCAGCAATGCTTTTGTCCAAGCAATTGCTCTGGCACGTCTTTGTTGTAGTAGGACTTGTGCAGCTAGCTGCCCAGTATCCATTGACTGAGACTTTTGCAATGCTACAAACCAACATTACTGCTCAGTTTCTACTTCATCCGCTACCTTAAACAATAATTCAAGCTTATTTAAGGTTTTGCGTTGTTGTAAGCTTCAGGAGTGAATGCTGCTTATGCCCTAAGGCAAGCATTAGTTTTTTAACTAACCACTCCTAAGTTGTCGTCGCAGCTTTTCTAGTTTACCAGTCTCTTAGCAATTTCTGCTATTTTATTCCATATGGAATTCAATGATCAGTTTTTGATGCTAACACCAGCTAGAAATGACAGTCAGACGATAACCTGACTTTTATTTTTGTCCACGGTCTAATAGTATAGCTGATCTATTTATATTTGTCTACAAATTTTTCTGGTATTTTTGGACAAAAAAGCAAAATGCAGACGGCTGGTATATACGGAAAGATCTAATCTAGCCCATAAGTTAATTTGTAGAACTGAATCTATTGCTAAACGGTAAATAATAGAGATATCGAAGTGGGATAGGACAAAAATCAAATTATGGCGCTCATTACCACTGGCAACGGTTTAATTCGTGATCTGGAAAAATTCGGCTCTCTTGGTGTGTATGTACCTCTAGAAGGGGGCTTTGAAGGTCGGTACAGACGCCGACTGCGTGCAGCAGGCTATGTCACCCACCATATGAGTGCAAAAGGATTGGGAGATGTGGCTGCCTATCTCACAGGAGTTCATGGTGTTAGACCTCCTCATTTAGGCAAAAAAAGCACTGGTAGTGGTGCGGCAGTAGGTTATGTGTACTACGTACCGCCCATTGTTAGCTATCAGCTCGAACAGCTCCCACCCAAGTCAAAGGGCTTGGTATTGTGGCTGATTGAAGGGCATATTCTTTCCGATCAGGAAGTTGAGTATTTGGTGACCTTACCCAGCTTGGAACCACGAGTGAAAGTGGTGATTGAGAGGGGTGGCGATCGCGCCTTCCGTTGGACGCCTTTACAAAAGACCCTTTTAGCCGGTTAGGACAAGGGGACAGGGAACAGGGAACAGGGAAAAACTATAACCTGTAACCTGTAACCTACCCCTATGGATAGATGAAACTAGAATCTCTGCTGAAGCTAAACCGTACTATCCGCGTTATCGGTTTCGATGATGCTCCTTTTATTCGAGGTGCTGGTGGGACAGTACATATAGCGGGAGTTGTTTGTGCTGGGACTCGATTTGAAGGAATGGTTTGGGGAGAGGTGCAACAGGATGGGCTAAATGCCACAGACTCATTACTAGAAAACACAATTTCGCAGTTAAATGGAGTGAGTCATAGTATT
>NZ_CAWUDP010000071.1:0-53028 GCF_963920835.1 Scytonema sp. PCC 10023 | reverse complement strand
GTACAGTTGAACTGTTATGGGAGTGAGCGCCGACTTTTAGTCTAAACTCCAGTTACCTAGCACATTTAACAATACCATCTCGTCCATACGCCGTGTTGCCTAAGCTGTGGCACATTGAACTAATGGACTAATACCTAAGTTTTAGGGATTAGTAATTAGGGATGATAAAAATGCTCAAGCTTTTTTTATAGCTTCACTAACCTTCTCTACTTCCAAATCAATAGGGGGTAAGGCAAGCCTTGCTCATATCACCTAATTGTTTTGAAGGTCAAAGCAAGCGCAAAGATTCAATAATTTTGTGTTTGCTCCAAATTATGGAATCTTCGCTTTACTGCAAATTTCTGTAAGACCATCACCTGATTTTGTTCCGGACATTCAGTAATGATTGTTCCGCTCCGTGGCAACGGCGAATGAGATGTGTTCGCGAAGCGTGCGCCTTAGCGCTTAGCCCCCACTATACACGATGCGTTAGTGGTGGGTACTTTACTCATGGAAGTAGTTACACGTATTTGCATCACCCTGGATTATACCATATAACCCCTACATTTAGAATGATATGATGTCCAGCAAATTACCCATAATTACAGAACCCCACCCCTAACCCCTCCCCGCAAGCGGGGAGGGGAACTTTGGCTACGGCAAAAGCGGGGTGGGGTTTCCCCGAATTTGTGGGTAATTGAGCGGACATAATATGAAATAGCCCTGCGTTGTAAGTGGGGGTTTTAATTTTTTGGCACAACACTTATCCATCAACGCTTTTGGGCTTAAGTTCAAACGGGTGAGTAAAGAACAGCCCCAACTACTAGCGTTGTTTTGAAGCATTAACATTCAGGTATGGGATATCAAATTATTCGACAACACAGTCAAGAAGACTGCGGTGCGGCTTGCATTGCTACTGTTGCCAAACACTACGGACGCAACCTTGCCATACATCGGGTGCGGGAAGCAGTGGGAACTGGTTCGCGAGGCACCACCCTATTAGGATTAAATCGAGGAGCAGAAGCGCTGGGGTTCAACACCCGTCAAGTCAAAGCTAGCGCTGAATTTCTTGAATCTTTGCACAATGCTCCGCTACCAGCGATTATTCACTGGAAAGGCTACCACTGGGTAGTTTTGTACGGGCGGAAAGGCAAAAAATATGTAGTTGCTGACCCAGGAATAGGCATTCGTTATCTCACTGTCTCTGAATTAATGAATGGTTGGGCTAACGGCATTATGTTACTATTGGTGCCAGATGACATCCGTTTTGCAGAGCAACCAGAAGATAAAGTTAACGGCTTTGGACGTTTTTTGGTGCGGGTGTGGCCCTATCGCTTTTTAATAGCCCAGGCAATTGCTATTAACTTCGCGATTGGACTGCTTTCTCTTGCCTCTCCCTTGATGATGCAACTGCTTACCGATGACGTGCTAGTGCGCAGAGATACCCAACTGCTAACGACGGTGGCAATTGGGGTGATTGCAATGAACTTGATTAAAAGTGCAATTGGTTTAGTACAGTCTCACCTGATTGGTCACTTTGGTCAAAGGCTGCAATTAGGACTGATTCTGGAATACGGGCGAAAACTGTTGCACTTACCCCTTGAGTATTTTGAAGGTCGCCGCAGTGGGGAAGTCGTTAGCCGCATTGCCGATATTCATGCCGTCAATGCCCTAGTTTCCCAAATTGTCCTTGGTTTGCCCAGCCAATTTTTTATTGCCTTGGTTTCCTTGGGCTTTATGCTTTTCTTGAGCTGGCAACTCACTGTTGCCTCCACTGTCGCTTTTGTCTTAGTCACGGTTGTCAACCTGCTTTTTCTTCCTAGCTTGCGCTCGGTAACTCGTAATCAAATTGTCTTAGGTACAGAAAATCAAGGTTTTCTCGTGGAAACCTTTCGTGGTGTCCAGGTACTAAAAACGACCCAAGCCACCCCCCAAGCTTGGCAAGAGTATCAGAGCAATTACGGTCGCCTCGCTAACCTGAACTGGAAGACGATGAAGCTGGGAATTTACAGCAGCACAATTACTGGCATTCTTTCCAGTTTGACTAATATTGCCGTACTCTGGCTAGGCTCGTATTTAGTGATTAATGGCACTCTTAGTATTGGGCAATTACTGGCATTTAGTGGTATGAGTGGTAACTTTCTCGGTTTCCTGAGTTCCGCGATCTCCTTAGTTGATGAATTTATCACCGCTCAAGTTGTCATTCAACGCCTCAGTGAAGTCATTGATGCCACCCCAGAAGACGAAAATGACTTCAAAAAGCCGATTGCAAAAATTCCTGAGAACGCAGATATTACCTGCACTAACCTCAACTTCCACCATGCAGGTAGAGTTGGTCTGCTAGAAGATTTTTCCCTGACTATTCCTGGCGGTCAAGTCATTGCTTTGATTGGTAAATCAGGCTGCGGCAAAAGTACCCTAGCCAAATTGATAACTGGTTTATATTATAAGCTTCAGTCTGGTAATATCCGCTATGGGGTATACAACCAGCAAGACCTCTCATTAGAATGTCTGCGACAACAGGTGGTGCTAGTTCCCCAAGAACCCCACTTCTGGAGTCGTTCAATCATTGACAACTTCCGCTTAAGCTATCCCCACGTCAGTTTTGAAGAAATTATTAGAGCTTGCCAGATTGCTGGTGCAGATGAATTTATCAGTAAACTACCCGATAAATATCAAACCGTTTTAGGAGAATTTGGCGCAAATCTCTCTGGTGGACAACGGCAGAGACTAGCCATAGCAAGGGCAATAGTGACTGACCCACCTATACTAATTTTAGATGAATCTACAGGTGCTCTCGACCCGGTAAGTGAGAGCCTTGTATTAGATAAACTTTTATACCATCGCTCTGGCAAAACCACAATTATGATTAGCCACCGTCCCAAAGTCATCCAGCGAGCCGATTGGATTGTGCTAATCGAGTCAGGACGCTTGAAAATCTCTGGTACAAAAGAGGAACTGCGTAAAATTAGGGGTGAGCATTTAGACTTCCTAGAGGATATTCTCCCATCAAGTAATGGTTTGGTGTCATCCGCATTATTCAAGAGTTAATCGTAATTAGTCAGTTGTTAGTTGATGGTTGTTAGTACTTAGTAGTTAAGTGCTAAAAAAGACGATTTACTACATACCACATCCATACGCGATTTGTCGCGTCTCTACAAAACTCCTTATACCAATTTGAAAAAAGAATGCGACAGATACACACTCCCAAACCCTCGTTATCTTAGGCTTTCTTAATTTTGAATTTTGAATTTTGAATTGGTATCTCCCCCATCTCCCTACTTTTTATGCTTATTAACTCCAACTCAAACTTTCTACCTGTAGTAAGTGAGAACGAATTTCTCCCACCAATTAGTCGTTGGACAACATGGGGTGGACTGTTTATCCTTTGTGCTTTAGGACTCTCAATCCCAGTTGCTGCTGTTGCCAAATATAAAGTAACTGTCCAAGGACAAGCTGTTGTTCGTCCTGCTGGGGAACTACGAATTGTGCAAGCAACGGCAGAAGGTCAAGTCATGCAGATTCATGTAAAAGAAAATCAAGTCGTTAAGAAAGGTGATGCGATCGCGACTATCGATGATTCGCGGTTGCAAACTAAAAAGAGTCAATTACAAACTAGTACCCAACAAGCTAGGTTGCAACTAGCACAAATCAATGCCCAAATAAAGACTCTAAACCATCAGATTCGAGCAGAAATTGAGCGCATCAACCGTACCATTGCCTCTGCTGAAGCTGAACGGCGAGGACATAACCGCGCTTTTCAAGAAAAAAAAGTTACCACAGTTAGCGATTTTCAAGAAGCTTCAGCCAATATCAGAATAGCTGTGGAGGAATTGCGTACAGCCGAGGCGCAGTTAAAATCGGCACAATCAGATTTAGGTGCTGCGGAGGCAACATTAGGAGCGGCGATGTCGAAGCGAAACCGCTATCAAACTATAGCCAACGAAGGAGCGCTTTCACTAGACCAATTTGAAGAAGCACAACTAGCTGTTAAACAGCAAGAACAAGCAGTACAGGCACAAAAAGCAACTGTAGAAGCTCAAGAAAAAACAATCGAACGGCTCAAAAAAGCTGTAGAAGCTGCTATAGCCAGACGACAACGTATCCAAGCCACTCTCAATCCAACTGATGCAGAAGTCACAATTGCAACTGAACGTATAGCTCAAGAAAAAGCTTCTGGAGAAGCTAATCAAGCGACCTTAGAAAGAGAACGGCAAGCTCTAATTAACCAACAAATTGAAGCTCAAAAACAGCTAGAGCGAGATACTAGAGAACTTAAACAAATTGAAGTTGAGCTTCAAGAAACCACTGTTGCAGCTACCACCGATGGTATTATTTCTAAGCTAAATCTAAGAAACTCCGGTCAAACGGTACGTATGGGAGAGGAAGTTGCACAAATTGTCCCCAGTAATGCTCCTTTAGTCGTAAAGGCAGCGATTGAACCTGAGGCTAAAAGCAAGGTACAAATTGGTCAAAAAGTGCAAATGCGAGTGGGTGCTTGTCCGTATCCTGATTACGGCACTCTCAATGGTAAAGTAAAGGCGGTTTCTCCCGATGCAATTACCCGTCAAAATAATAACAATAGCGCAAATATAAACAACACCAATCCACAAGCAACTGAGAAAGGTGCTTTTTATGAAGTAACAATTGAGCCAACAGCCCTTTCTTTAGCAAACAGTCAAACGAAATGCCAAATCCAATTGGGTATGGATGGCAGAGCTGACATTATTACCCGCGAAGAGACTGTACTGCAATTCTTTCTTAGGAAAGCAAGGCTAATAACAGACCTGTAAGTCCCACGTTTAGATGAGACTCTCCAAGCACATCCGAAAATATGGACGATGCAAATTGCAACGAGGCTCTACTGTATTGCCAGAGAGCTTCACTAATCCTATACCTAAAATAACGCGGGAGGCAGATAGCCCCGAAGTACGAAGTTCAAGAAATCAAATGAATTGAACCTCGTACGTTATTTATATCGGGGTGGAATGCCGACACGCGCTCATTTATTCAGCGTCAATATTGGTTTCTCTTGCCCATCTTTCGACAAGTTCACTGATACTTGTTTCTTTAGTTGTTGCTATTTTCTGCAATCTATTCCATGCTGTCGGAGTGAGGTATATCCTGTGAGATTCCTTAAGCTCAGAATGTAATGCTGGTTGATTTCTTGTCCTTTTTATCCCTTTCCCTGTTGACATATTTAGAAGTGGTACGCTATTCTAAGTACAGGTTAACAAATATAGGAGGTGATTACAAGCTATGCCACGGAGTACCAAACCATCGTTTGTTTTAGAACTGCCATTAAAAGCAGACAGCAAGCAAGATTCAGAACTGCAAGCAAGGTTTAATGCAGCTATGCGGTTGTACAACAACGTGCTGAATGAAGCTAAAACGCGGATGGAGCTAGTACGTAATTCCGAGGCATATCAAGCCGCTAGAAAAATTTCACGCGATAAGAACAAAGAGCGCAGCGACGCTTTCAATAAGGCACGTGAAGCATATCGTTTCACTGACTACGACTTACAGGCTTACGCCAATAGATCCGCCAAGGATTCAAAATGGATCGCTCAAAAGATAGATGCGATAACGCAGCAGAAGTTAGCGACTCGTGCATTTAAAGCGGTTGAACGCGTACTATTTGGTAAAGCTAAAGATGTACGCTTTAAAGTTGAAAGTCGCTTCCGTTCAGTTGAAGGTAAGACCAACAAGCAAGGTATTAGATGGAAAGGTGACCAGATTGTTTGGGCTGGATTAGAACTCCCGGCAATTATTGATTTCGACAATGAAGTCATCAATCATGGTCTTTCAAGTCCCGTCAAATACTGTCGCATCGTTCGGCGCGAGCTCAATGGTAAGCGTAGATGGTTTGTGCAACTTGTTTTAGAGGGAGTGCCTTACCAAAAGCCACAGAATTATGTTTCTGACGGACTGATTGGGCTTGACCTTAATGTTTCCAATATCGCATTCGTTGCTGATCGTCATGCTGACTTATTACCTTTCGCTGAAAATGTTCCAACTTTCACCAAAGAAATAACTAGGCTGCAACGACGGATGCAACGCTCCCAACATAGCTTGAATCCTGATAATTTTGAACCGGATTTCAAGGCACGCAGAGGACGCAAAACTGTTATCAAGAAAGGCAAGTCCAAGAAAGGAAAACAGCAGTGGAAGAAATCTAGCAATTATCACAAAGCAGCGCAGAAAAAGCGTGAACTAGAGCGTAGAAAGTCTGTATACGCCAAGTGTCAAAATCGTCGTGTTGTTAACGAAATCTTGAGACATGGCAAGAACATCAAAACAGAAAATGTAAGCGTAAAGGGATGGCAGAAACGATATGGCAAAGCTATATCTGTCAAGTCCCCCGGATTTGTTCAATCAGAACTGAAGCGCAAAGTTGAGAATACTGGCGGTTCGTTCACAAAGTTCTCTACTCAAAAAACCGCGCTATCTCAAACTCACTTGGACGGTAGCCGCATCAAGAAATCGTTATCCGAGCGAGTTCATGGGGATGTCACGGGTATTTCAGAGCATCACCGTGATTTATTCAGTGCTTTTTTGGGTAGGTACGTCAATCAGGATAAGTTGTCACTGCGGGATGCTCTAAACGAGTATCCGGGGCTGGAACCAGTCTTGTTGGAGGCGTGGCAACGTTATTTAACTCGCAAGCAAGTAGGCGCGTCTGAACGCAGGCAGTCTGATTCTCCCTCAGAGCGAGTCTCCAATCAGCCAATAATCTCTGACCAGATAGCTGAATCGAGCAAAAAGTCAGTCGAGGATGTGGCCGTACCGCCCCGTTTTCGCGCGCGGGGGAGGGTTCAAAAAAGAAAATAGAGACGCATAAATCAAGCGTCTCTACCAGAGAGGAAACCCATTAACTATAAAATTTAAAAATTAAAAATTAAAATATTTCTTAAAAAATTTCTTTAGTAAGCGCCTGATTTTAATCAAGAATCTTTTAATGTTGATTTTTTTGAACCTGGAAGTACCAGGGATCATCGAAGATCTTTGAATGTCGGAATTTATTAACCTGGTAGCACCAGAGTTGGTTTTGACTGGTCTACCTCTGTTAGGAGGTCTTTTACGAGTCATATTAAGAACTGGATAATTGCTTACAAGATGGGATACACGACGGTAAATGACTAATCCGGAAAATTTCAAAAAAGAATTGGGTTAAAGGAAGAAGAGACGCGCTCTCATGAAAGCGTCTCTATACTGGACGGTAGGTGATACTAGGCAAATGCGGAAAAATCTATATTAGGCGGAATATCCTGAATCCGCCCTTGACCAACCGCACGCAATGCTTCTCTAAGAGAAACATCACCAGTGTACAGTGCGCGACCGACAATGACACCAATCACGCCTTGTGATTCTAACGCCAATAGACTTAACAAATCGGTGACAGAACTGACACCGCCAGAAGCAATGACAGGAATGGAAATTGTTGCCGCGATCGCTCGCAAAGCTTCTATATTTGGTCCAGAAAGAGTTCCATCACGTTGGATATCGGTGTATATTATGGCAGCTGCTCCTAATTCTTGCATTTGTACAGCCAGTTGAGTTGCCAAAACTTCCGAAGTTTCTTGCCAGCCGCGAGTTGCTACCATTCCGTTACGCGCATCGATACCAATAACAATCTGTCCTGGAAATTCTTGGCACAGTTCTTGTAC
The DNA here is from genome assembly GCF_963920835.1 of Scytonema sp. PCC 10023. Classification (NCBI taxonomy): domain Bacteria; kingdom Bacillati; phylum Cyanobacteriota; class Cyanophyceae; order Nostocales; family Scytonemataceae; genus Scytonema; species Scytonema sp. PCC 10023. The sequence continues at coordinate 45,382 of NZ_CAWUDP010000071.1, read as the reverse complement.
CAGTTGGGGTTGTTCTACGGCTATAGTTCCTAAAATGACGCGCTGTACGCCTAAATTCAGTAATTGTTGCACACGAGAGCGATCGCGCACCCCCCCACCAACTTGAACGGGTACTGACACTGCTTGAGTTATTGCCTCAATTGCTGGCAAGTTTACTAATTCCCCTGTTTTTGCTCCATCCAAATCAACTACGTGTAATCTAGTGGCTCCCTGTTCTACCCATTGTTGAGCCACTTCAACTGGGTTATCGTTGAAAACTTGCGATTGTTCATAATCTCCCTGATAAAGTCGCACGCAGCGACCTTCTAGTAAGTCTATTGCTGGAATAACTTCCATTTATAACTTCTCCTTTTTATTTTTTACCACTGTAAAATTTCCTCACAAATCAATTTTTGTTTGCCGAACCACTTGCCAAAATTTCTAATAACGCTTGGCGATAAATCTTTAAACCTTCGGTATTGAGATGGTCGCCATCACTTGTTAAATTGTCTTTTAGAACATTATTTTCATATAAAGATTGTATGCCTGACGATTGAACTGGCACATTTTCAGTTGTCGCAACTTGATTCATCACAGTATTAATTTCCTCCACTTTCGATAGTGGAGCTGCTACACTCGGATCTTTGCTAGCAGCAACTGTTGAGTAGAAAGCAGGAATGAGAAAAATTTCTTTAGTTCCCATTGCTCTTACTAACGAGATAGCCTCTTTCAATTTTTCGGTAAATAGCTCGTTAGTTAGCCCATACGAAGCATCATTTCCACCAATGGCAATAATGGTTTTTTGGCATTTTACATTGCCAGTAGCTAACATTTTCAGTTGTTCAACTAATGAAATTGTACTCAATCCATTTAAGGCAAAATTAAAAGTTCCTTCACCAAGGGAATTTCCAAGTTGAGCAGAAACAGAATCTCCAAATAAGCAGCCTGAAAATTGCTTTCCTTTACTTGCCAGTCTTTGATATTGGGTTTGAATTTGCCATAGAGGTGTAGAAGTTAGGTTATCCTTTTGTGGCGTATTTTGTGACCCATTAGATGAACTCGAATATAATTTTGATTGATTCAGTATTTCTAAAGCTTGCGGCAAATCCACTACTAGTTTTTCGCTCGGATAAGCTTTTAGAAAGCTGATGATTCCCAAACCTTCTCTTGATTTGGCTCCTAAGATAATGGCTGAACGTAGTGCTTGTATCCCAGCTTTGTCACGACGCGTAACGCTTTTAGAAGCAGCAGATAAAAGCATTTTGCCAAGACTTGTGTCTAATAGCTTATCCACAGCCACAATATCAAGAGACATATTTACGTGAAGTGCCTGTTGCAATCTCTGTTGCTGTTTAGGATTTAGGTAACGCAGGAAAGAGTTGAGAGCAGAAGAAACCTGTTGAGTTTCAGCATACTTACGCAAATCTTCCACAGGAAGTGATTGCTCAAACAATCCATACCTGACAACAAATTTTTCAGCCGCAAAACTAGAAGATGAACTCAGAAGACTATCAACAGCTAAAAATGTTACACAACCTGATAGACCTAACAGAGTGCGGGAAAAATATTTAATAACAGAAGGTAGCTGCAATGACATAGGTGATTTTTAGTCTTGAGAAGTGGGTGATGACATTTGCGATGACATTTGCTCAGGAGGAGTAGCGACAACAGCTTGATTTTGAATCACAGCTTGTCGGAAACCTAGGACAATGAAAATATTAAAAAATGTCAAGAAAAATTCTGCGCTCCCGTGCAGCCAATCAACATTTGCTAGAGACTTACCATAATGGATTTGGGCATAAATTCCCGCTGGAATGGTGATGGCGACAAACACGAGAGTACCGTAGAAACCATACAGCGCCAAACGGGGCATTTGCCTGCTGCGGCTGATAAACCACAAGAAACCCAAGTAGGGAAACAATGAAAGGGCAAACAGGGCTTCTTTTGAAATCATGGCTCTAATTTTATAGTTTTTGTAGACACAGGATTGCTATCAGTTTTGGTTGACTGATTGGAACGCCAAATCAACACCGCAGCTGCCCAAAGCGTAAAATTACCGACTAAGGTCATACTTGCTTGCAGCGTCACCAGCCATTCTAGAGATTCGGAATTATCAAAATAGTGCCAAGTGCAAGCACACATGGCGCTGACTAGAGCAGGTAACATAGCAAAGGACAATGCCCACCAAGCACGGTTACCTGTCACTTCTCCGTATTTCCAGATTAACCAAATAGCGGCAATCCACTCAATAACGCTAGATATATGAATAATCCAAGTAGGAATCGAAAGAGCGTGCATAATATTCAAGATTCAAAATTCAAAATTCAAAATCAAAGTATGCGGGTGTTGTTATCAGGGTATTACGGTAAGGGAAACGGTGGAGACGAAGCTTTATTAGCAACGCTTCTACAGATGCTACCACCATCAGTCACGCCTGTGGTTCTCTCTGGCAATCCTGAGGAAACTCGCGATCGCTACAACCTGGAAGCGCATGATCGTATGGCACCTTTCACCGTACTACAAGCTTTGCGCTCCTGCGATGCTTTTATTTGGGGTGGTGGTAGTTTGATTCAAGATACAACCAGTGCCGTTAGCCCATTTTATTATGGGGGAATCATGGCATTGGCTCAAAGAATGGGTTTGAAAACCGTTGCTTGGGGACAAGGAATTGGTCCACTGAAGCGTCCTGTGACTCGTTGGTTAGCACGGCAAACTTTTGGCGGTTGTACGAAAGTGAGTGTCCGCGATCGCGCTTCTGCGGCTTTGCTTACTGATTGGCAAATTCCTTTTATACTGGCTCCAGATCCCGTATGGGCGTTGGAAAGTAAACCCGTTCCAGGACTTTGGGATTTACCTGCTCCCAGAGTTGCTGTAACTTTACGAACACATCCCCAGTTAACCCAAACTCGCCTTGCTCATCTGACTCGCGCACTCGTTGATTTTCAAAAAGCCACACAAACTTTTATATTACTGCTGCCTTTTCAAAAAAGTGAAGATTTAGGCATAGCCCAAGCAATCCAAGCACAACTCAAAGATGTCAGCCAAATTATGTGTCTAGAAGAACCGCAACTTTTGAAAGGAGTGTTTCGCGGTGTAGAAATGGCAATTGGAATGCGTTTGCACAGCTTAATTATGGCAGCAAGTGAAGGGTGTCGCTGCTTTGCTCTGAGTTACGATCCCAAAGTGAATCGATTGATGGAAGATGTAGATATGCCGGGATGGGATTTGGCTAATTTGCCAGATGATCCCAATCTCATTAGTAAAACATGGATAGAACACTACGCGAATGGCGACCCATTGTCAACAGAAAAAATTCAGTTTTTGCTAGATAGAGCACTGATTCACCGCGAGGTGTTGAGCGAAGCCTTAAATATTAAGTAAATATACGGCTAACAGGGCAAGTAAAACCAGGTAAGAGTGGTGAATTCAGTTCATCATTGCTTAGTAAAGTTGCCACTAACACCAGTGTAGCTTGCTGTCGTCGATAAACTTGAATTTGCTGCAACTGCCAATCAACAATCCAGTATTCTTGCACACCTTGAGTTGCGTAAAGCTTGAGCTTCACTTGTTTATCGCGTCGTTCATTGTTCTCGCCAGGAGAAAGTACCTCAACCACTAACTCTGGTGCAGCAGTAAGGTGTCCTGCATCATCTATCACTAATGCTAGTCGCTCATTGCTGATCCACACCACATCAGGAATGACGTTATCAGCATCGGTGAAGATAATACCAGCTGCTGTGACAGCTTTTCCCAAACCAGTTTGTCGAGACCATAGTTTCAATTCTGTACAAATGCTGTCAGCAGCTTCTTGATGTTCCCAATGTGGTGCGTGTGTCACAAATAACTCTCCATCTACAATCTCGTAGCGCTTACCGTTATCTGGGAACAGTTCTAAGTCGGCAGTTGTCCAGCGTACCTGGTTACTCGTAGTCTGGCTCATATGGGGCATCTTTTGAAGTCTGTTTTTCTAATGTACCAACCCTTAACAGTTACCAGTTATCAGTTATCAGTTATCAGTTATCAGTTTCATCCTTTGCATGTTTAAGTCCCCCACCAAGAGCACCAGAGAGCGTTGGTGTCAGTACAACCACACCAGCTCGGTGGCGTCACTGCGGCTGGTACTGTTCACTGTTTTAACTGAGGTGCGGCATAATTGATATATGCTTAAAAATTGCCTATGACCGCTGTCACCCCTAAACGCTTCACTATAGCTGAGTATCATCGCCTTATGGAACTAGGGTTCCTAACGGAGGATGACCGGGTGGAGTTGATTAGGGGAGAATTGATGCAAATGGCAGCAAAAGGCACACGACACTCTGTCTGTAATACAAAGTTATTTCGAGAGTTAGACAGGTTAGTGGGAGACACAGCTGTTATCCGTGGACAAGAACCTATAATCTTGCCTACTGATAGTCAGCCTGAACCAGATATTGTCATTGCACGGGGTAAGGCTGATGATTACTTGTCAAATCATCCTTTACCAGAAAATATTCTCCTGGTTATTGAAGTATCAGACTCTTCCCTTGAGTATGACCAAAACACCAAACTAGCACTTTATGCTGAAGATGGGATTAGCGACTACTGGATTGTTAATCTAGTGGCAGATCAATTAGAACGCTACAGTCAGCCTTACCAGGATACTCAAGGTAAGTTTGGCTATCGTTTGAAGCAGATTGCATTGCGACATGAGTTGGTGACACTCCCTGGTTTTCCCAATTTGTCTTTGGAGTTGAATAGAGTTTTTCCAGGTTGAGAAGTCAAAAAACAATATAAATGTACTAACAAAGGCTTAGATACGGCATAATTAATACTCAGATATTGCACGCAACAAGAGCCAGAGGCTCTAATATATCGTTACCAGGTTGAACCTAGTAACGAGGGTTTGGAGGCTTCGCCGACTCACTGTTGGAACAGGTGCAAGATCTCAGTAAATAGGCTGCTCTAGGTAAGTGTAACTCCATGATTCATTTAAGAGCGATCGCCAAAAAACAACTTGCTAAAAAAATTGATTCCTTTCCCTTCAATCTTCCTATAATCAAAGCTTTTAAAGAAATTAACTTTCATAGCCCTGTCACTTTCTTTGTTGGAGAAAATGGTTCAGGAAAATCGACCTTTTTAGAAGCAATAGCAGCAGGCGTCGGCTCAATTACGGTGGGAGGTGAAGATATACAGCGAGACAAAACGTTAAACTCTGCCAGAGAATTATCTACACAATTAAAATTTGTTTGGCAAAAAAAGACTAGGCGAGGATTTTTTCTTAGAGCCGAAGATTTTTTCAACTTTGTCCGGAGAATGAAAACTCTTAGCCAAGAACTCGACGAACAAGCATTAGAATACGAGCAAAAGTTTACTGGTTTTGGTCTTGAATTAGCGAAACGTTCTGCATTAGCTCAAAAAGGTGCTTTAACTCAAAAGTATGGAGAAGAGCCGGATGCTTACTCTCATGGAGAAACTTTTTTCAAACTTTTTCAATCACGCTTTGTGCCTGGTGGTTTATATCTTCTTGATGAACCTGAAGCCGCCCTATCACCTCTGCGACAATTAGCACTTCTTTCCATGTTAAAAGAGATGATAAATCAGGATAGCCAGTTTATCATTGCTACCCATTCTCCTATTTTAATGGCTTTTCCAGATGCGACTATTCTTAGTTTTGATGTCTGCCCACCAAAAGAAGTAAACTATGAGGAACTAGAACAAGTTTCTTTAACAAAGGCTTTTTTAAATAATCCGCAATCTTTTTTAAGACATTTGTGACATCCTCCCCCACTAAATCAAAGATTATAGTGGGGGCTTCCCCGAATCACTTCAAGGATTTCCTGGTTCTTCCCTTGCGGGATTTCGACACTTGCCTAGATTTCGTTACCTCAACCCCCGGTAGACCGTCTGCACAGGCAGTTTCCTTTCCCACAAGCCCTGTGGTACTAATGAGGACAATCCCTCGATTTCTAATATTCTGACCCGCGGCTACGTCCCTATCTGTCACATAGTTACAGTGAGGACAATGATGAACTCTAACGCTCAAGTCTTTTTTTACTTCACCACCGCATTCTGGGCACTCTTGAGAAGTCCCTCTTGCATCAACTTCACCGAAAAATTTTCCTCTATTCCAGCACACATACTTGACGATAGTTCTAAACTGACCGAACCCAGCATCAAGCATATGTTTTCCAAGCATGCCCTTGGCACTGATACGATAATCCAAGTCTTCCATAAAAACCATATCAGCAGTATCACAAAGAGCATGGGCTTGCTTGAAATGAAAATCTTTTCTGGTGTTGTCGATTTTGTGGTGAAGCCGCGCAACTTTTAGACGTTGTTTCTCGTAATTCTTAGACCGTTTTTGTTTTCTAGAGAGCCTGCGTTGCAGTAATTTCAACTCGCTTTGCAGCTTTTTAAAAAACTTAGGCGGTAATACTCGCGCCCCCGTCACTGGTTGCCAAAAACTTCTCTAACCCAGTGTCAACCCCAATAGGATGACCATTCGGAACTGGGTCGGGAATGCTGACATCACATTGAATATTGACAGAAGCATACCATCGGTCGGCTTTCCTCAAAATTCGCACTTGCTTGACCACAAACCCACTGGGGATAGGTCTATGCAAGTTAACGGAAATGGCTCCAATTTTGGGCAACTTGATGTGCAAATTCGTTACCGGGTTTTGCTTGAATTGAGGAAACAGCAATGATTTGAACTGCCCATATTTCTTGAATCGGGGAAAGCCAAACCCTCTGGACTGAAAATATTCCCATCCATGATGAAGCCGCTTAATAGCTTGTTGAAGGACTTGAGAAGGAACCTCCTGGAGTTTAGGAAATTCTTTCTTGGCTTTTGGCAAGTTGTTAAGTTGGTAAACTTCACCAGGAAACTTCAAGTCAGCAGGAAGAATGTACTCTTTTTCCAGAGAGCATCTGTCAATTAGACACTTACGACTATTGCACCAATCTTTTATCTGTGCTAGTGCATGGTTATATGCACCACGGCAGATTTCCATCCACTCAATAAGCGTTTGCTCTTGAGCGGTATTTGGGTAGAGTTGGTAACGGTAGTTTAGTGTCAGCATTGCAGTATTGTACAACGTTTACTAAACACTGGGCAAGTGTTAAATGTTAACTTATGGGATATTGAATCCCATAAGTTAACTTGGGGGAGTCCATGTATCCCCCACCTTTTCAAAGATTATGGTGGGGGTATTATTGCTCCCCCAAACCCCCACTTTTAGATAAGTAGTGAGGCGATCGCGCTTTATGCGATCGCCTCACGCACCCTCTGCTATAGTGAATGCTTACGCAGCAACTGCTTCCTCATAAGGGACAAACGTTTTCTTCGTAGCACCACAAATTGGACACAACCAATCTTCAGGAATTGCCTCAAACGCTGTCCCAGGAGCAATTCCAGAATCAGGATCGCCCTCTACGGGGTCATAAATCATTGAACACTGGCGACAAATCCATTTTTGAGTTGCAGGATCGCCGCTTGCTGCTTTCGCTGTTGGAGCGATACCATCAAGAGCTTGGAGTGCTTCTGTATATTGATTGGCGTGATGATGTTCGATTGGTGTCAGCAATCCAAAGTTGTGTGCTGCTTTACGGAATATCTGAGCGTGTTCGCGAGACTCTACTTGTTGTGCTTCAAACTCTACGACAGCCTTATCGTCCCGGTCTGTACGCGCCGCAGCAGTAAACTCTGGATACATGGTAGTGTACTCATAGGTTTCTCCCTCAATCGCTAACTCTAAACAACGAGATGCGATCGCCTTCTTTTGTTCATCAGTTAACGAAGCGACATCCTCCACCACCAACTCTGGATGCATTAACCGGAAGTGAGCAAAAGCGTGTTCTGTCTCCTGATTTGCAGTTTCCCGGAACAGCTTTGACAATTCACTCAGCCCCAACTGGCGAGTGACTTCCGCAAAAAACAGATACTTACGATTTGCCATCGATTCCCCAGCAAAGGCTTCGGACAGGTTTTTTGCGGTGTTCGAGTTTGATAAATCCATGATTTCTCCTCTCAATTATTCATTAATAGGCTGCTTTTACAATACCAGTCATCTAATACGTACTCGTTACGAGTACGTATAAATAAATTGTACTCATTATGAGTCTGAAAAACTAGAACCTTCATAATTTTTTTATGCTGGCTAGCGCAAAAAGCTTAGAACTTACGCCAAAAGCAGTGTGAAACAAGTCATACCTGTTTACTGAACCGAAGCTAAGCTTGGCGAGCTAACCTTCGTCTCTTGTTTATGGGTGTCAGCAAAATCAACTTATGCGCTTAGGGGATAGAAATGGCAAAAATGGCAGCAGATCGCTTATATATTCGATGTCTGGGGCTTTTTCACCACATAAAAGCCTATTTGTAAAGTGCGTAAGTCCTATCTTTTTGGTTGTGAATCGTGATAAAAATCAGTGCTAAGTGGTTCGCTGTCTTTTGCTTTTTAGTGTTGATCATTCACCAAGTATCAAAGCTGGGTTATCTGCTAGACGACCATCTTCCATATAGACGATGCGATCGGCAATGTCGAGAATCCGGTTGTCATGTGTGACCAAAAGAATCGTACAGCCCTGCTGTTTTGCCAGCTTCTGCATCATCTCCACCACATCTCGTCCTGATTTTTTGTCGAGGGCGGCTGTGGGTTCATCGGCTAAGACAATTTTGGGATGGCTTACAAGAGCACGGGCTATTGCCACTCTTTGCTTTTGTCCACCAGAGAGGCTATCTGCATAGTAGTCGATGCGCTTTTCCAACCCAACGGCTTTAAGGATATCGGCAGATATTCCATCTATGTCTTGATCCAGGTATTCATCATGCAGTTCTAAAGACATTCGTACATTCTGTTTAGCTGTTAAAAAAGTCAGCAGGTTGTGCGCTTGGAAAATATAACCAATTTGCCGCCGCACTTGCACCATTTGTTGCTGACTTGCGCCACACATTTCTTGTCCAAGGATTGTAAGACTTCCGGATTGTGCTGAACGCAAACCTCCCATAAGAGTCAGCAGTGTGGTTTTACCAGAACCAGAAGGACCACTCATAATGACAATCTCTCCAGGATAAATGTCGAGATTAATATCAAACAAAGCCTGTTTGCGGAGTTCTCCCTCACCAAAGTAGTGGTTCAGGTTGGAAGCTGAAATCACAGGTTTATTTGTTGTAGGTTGGTTTTGGGTAGTAGGAAAAGTTTGGTTCTGCATAGTGGTTACGCATTTTTTATCAGAAAATGTCAGCCGGATCGGCTGCTTGCAACTTACGCATAGCGATTCCGCCCGAAACAACACACATTAAAATTGTAAGAAATAATACTAATGCAGTCCGGGTTGGAGTCATGCCAATAGGTAACAAAGTCGCAGTTCCAGCAATCAAATACAACCCTGACGAAAGAACAAACCCTGGTATAAAACCCATGATTGCTAGAATAAGTGACTCTTGAATGAGAATGCCGACGAGGTAATTATCGCTGTAGCCGATCGCTTTCAACGTGGCATATTCAGGTAAATGTTCTGACACATCAGAGTAGAGAATTTGATAAACAATTACAATCCCCACGACAAAGCCAATGATGGTTCCAAGCCCAAAAATGAAGCCTGTCGGAGTGCTACTTGACCAATATTGCTTCTCTCGATTGGCAAATTCCTCTCGCGTTAGCACCAAAACATCATTTGGTAAGGTGGCTCGCAGTTGTTCCTGCACTTCCTTATGGTTTGCACTCTTGTTTAACGAAATCAGACCAACGTCAATCTCCTCTGGTTGGCGATCGCTAAACAGGCGCAGGAAGGTAGAATCACTGGTAATCATAGTACCATCAGTCCCAAAGGACACACCTAGCGTAAACAGCCCGGTGATCCAAATTTGCTTATCATTCACTTGAACCGAGAGCGGGGAAGACTTTTGAAACAACGCAGGAATATCGCCAAATTCAGGTCGCCCTGCTTGGTCGTATAACACCCGATTCAGCGGCTTGAGTTTGTCTATCTGTTGATTCACCTCTGGTAACGTAAATGCAGGTTTCGCAGGGTTAATACCAAGGGTTAGGACTGTGCGTTCGCGCTGACGATTTTGAGGATTGCGCCACTGAGCGCTACCAACGTATAAAGAGTTTATAGAGTTGACTTTCTCGAATCCTGCTGCTTGATATAACCGCTCTCTTGGAAAACTCTTGAACGACTGCACAGCTTCAGATTGTGGATTGATCAGGAACAAATCCCCTCTTAGGCTATTGTGAAAATTTGCTGCGGAGTCATAGAGTGCGTCATTGAGTCCAAGTTGGACAAACATGAGGACGTCTGCAAAGGCAATTCCTGCTAAAGCAACGGCGAGACGCGTTTTCTCTCGTCTGACTTGCAACCATGCTAGTGGTGTTTTACGGAATTTGCGGAACATTTCAGTGATTCCTAGATTTTTTGGTCTACCTTAAAGCTGGGCGTTGCTGATTCAAAAGATGAATTTAGGTTCGCGCCAAGACGCAAAGGCGCAAAGGGTTTTGAAAATTAAAGGAAGAAAATTTCATACCTCAATTCAGCAACGCCTAAAGCTGGATAGCGGCTTGTACTTGCATATTCGTCAAGTTTGCAACTCGCTTGCTGTCTTCCGGATTAAGGCGAATTCGTACTTCCACGATTCTGCGGTCGAGGTTCTCTCCTGGTTCTCCGCTGGTAACTTCTTGTTGAGTCACCTGTAACCCAATCAGGCGAACGGTTCCACGGATTTCTCCAGGGAATGATTCGCTAGTGATGATTGCTTGTTGCCCTTGATAAATTTTGCCAATATCAGTTTGATAAATCTCTGCAACCACTTCCATTTGGTCAGTTTGTCCGAGGTCAACGATACCTTTATCACCAACGGCTTCTCCTGGTCTGGCATGAATTTCCAGAATTCGTCCTGTCATGGGTGCGCGGATATAGACTTCAGCAAAGTCAGCTTCAGCTTTTTTGACACCAGCTACTGCCTTGTCTATCTCAGCCTGGGCTGCTTCCACATCAACCGGACGCACTTCTGCGATTTTTTCCAATGTGGCTTTTGCTTGCTTGATTTGCTGTTGTAGCGTGTCTGCTGTGCGATTTTGATTTGCCCTGACTTCGTTAAGCTGTGCTTGAGCAGTTTCTAAGGCAAGCCGCTTTTTATCTCGCTCAGAAGCTGCGATCGCCCCTTCTTTAAATAGCGATAAATAGCGCTTGTATTCAGCATTGGCGATGTTCACTTCAGATTGCCAACGGGCAATCGTGGCTGTTTGAGAAGCAATCTCACCCCGGAGTTGTTGTTCAAGGCGAGCTATTTCGGCTTTCTGTGCGGCAATCTCTCCAGATTTTGCGCCAGCTTTCACTTTGGCGAGTTCAGCTTGCGCCACTTTCACTTGTTTTTGTGCTTCGAGTAGGGCGTTTTGGAGGCGATCCCGGCTAGCTAAAACCGCAATGACTTGATTGACTTTTAGGCGATCGCCTCTTTGCACGAACAATTGAGCAATCCGGTCATTCCTAAGCGTCACAGGTGTAGACACTCGGATAACCTCTGCTTCCGGTTGCAGCCGTCCGAGAGCAGTAATTTGCCGAATCGTTGAAATAGTTTTCACAGCTTCTGATGGTTTACTTTGATGCCCAATCTGGGAAAAACCATAGTAAAGCGTTGCGCTTGTGATGGCGGTAGCAGCAATCATGAGAGCTACCGTCCACCGTTTTGAAGGTTTTGGTAGTATGAAAGGCTTTGATATTGGTTGGAAGTTCATAATGCTGATTCCTGTATAGATTCTGCTGTGTTGGCTAAACATATAAGCCCAAGACTGAACCTGAACGTGGAGATACGCTCAACGTCATTGATGCAGGTTAAAACCAGTTAACTCAATTTCTATGTCAATACTTTTATATCAACAATTTTATATATAAAAGAGTGATTGTCAATGTTTTTATATAGAAATGAATTCAGCCAAAATAGAATTAGCACCGATTTTGGGCTGTGTTAAGTAGGGAGCCGACGTGAATCAGTCCATTAACTACCGCAAAATTCTTAACCTTTATCGAGCACAAGCCGTCGTTGAAGTTGCCCTCGATGCTGCCCTTTCTCCACTTGGGTTGAGTGTCGCACAATGGGGCACGCTGCGGATTTTGCGCGAACACCCTGGAGCTTCGGGTGCTGACATTGCGCGCATTGCCTTCGTGACTCCACAAGCCGTGGCGACTATGCTGCAACGTTTAGAGCAGGCAGGACTCATTACCCGTCGTCCGCCTTCACGAGGTCGAGCTGTTGAAACTCATTTGACTCCACGTGGCGAGACTTTATTGGAACAAGGCGATCGCATTGCCGACGAGATTGAAGCGCGGCTGTTCTCGAACCTCAGTCCACAGGAGCAAGAATGTTTGAACGAGTATCTCCTGCGTTGCATCAACACTTTGGACTCAAATAAGTTTGAGAAGGAGTAGTATTGAGAAGGCAGATGGTACGGCAAATACGGTAAGCAGAATAATAAATACTTAGCCAGTGAAGGCTTCGATGAAAGTAAACTACCCACCACTGAACTGAGTACAGTTCCAGTGGGGGCAATAAATACGCCCAGAGTTTACCCGACTAAGTATTTAGTTACTACGATTTTTAGGTCATCTTACCTACAAATGCGCAGCCAGTTTGTAGCTCTAAGGTTAACAGTTAAACAGAGTCATTGGGTTTGAGTCAGTGCTGTTAGCGCAAAAAGCCTTTAAATCTTTGTCTAGGCTAACTTTACCCGTAAGGAGGGACTTATGTCCAAAATATTTGTTTTAAATGCCGACAAACGACCTTTAGATCCAATTCACCCAGCACAAGCGAGACAACTATTACGAAACAAAAAAGCAGCTATTTACCGAAAATTCCCTTTCACCATCATCTTGAAAGAGTCACGTCCAGAAGCACCTATTCACCCGTTGAGATTAAAAATAGACCCTGGCGCTAAACAGACAGGAATTGCATTAGTTAACGATTTTACTGGTGAAATAGTTTTTGCGGCAGAACTAAAGCACAAAGGTTTTGCAATTCGAGAAGCTTTAACCTCTCGAAGACAATTAAGACGTGGTAGACGTGCTAGAAAAACTAGGTATAGGAAACCACGGTTTTTAAATAGAACACGCCCACAAGACTGGTTAGCCCCAAGCTTGCAAAGTCGTGTTGAAAATATTAAAACCTGGGTTAACAAGCTATGCCGTTTTGCTCCAATCGAAGCTATTAGTCAGGAATTAGTTCGCTTTGATATGCAATTGATGCATAATCCAGATATTCAAGGTAAGGAATATCAGCAAGGCACTTTAGCGGGTTACGAGACAAGAGAGTTTCTATTAGAAAAGTGGAACAGGCAGTGTGCTTACTGTGGAGTGAAAGACGTTCCACTTCAGATAGAGCATATTCATCCAAGAGCAAAAGGAGGTTCTAACTCAATCACAAACCTCACCTTAAGTTGTCAGAAATGTAACCTTAAGAAAGGGACTAGGGACATCAAAGAGTTTCTTAAAAAAGACCCTTCAAAGTTAGATAAGATTCTGAGACAAGCCAATAAAGCATTAGCAGACGCAGCAGCCGTAAACACAACAAGGTTTGCATTATTGAACGTCCTGAAAGAAACAGGACTACCCGTAGAAATAGGTTCAGGAGGATTAACAAAGTTCAATCGTAGTCAACAAAAGTTGGACAAAACACACTGGATTGATGCTGCTTGTGTTGGTAAATCAACCCCAGCAAGACTAATCATTAAGGCAGTTAAACTATTGTTGATTACAGCTAACGGTCATGGTTCTAGGCAGTCATGCAGAACAGATAAATACGGTTTTCCTAGTCGTCATGTTCCTAGAGAAAAGATTCACTTTGGTTTTCAAACTGGAGACATTGTGAAAGCTATCGTTACTACAGGTAAAAAGGTTGGCATTTATGTTGGGAAAGTTGCAATCCGTTCTTCTGGAAGTTTTAACATTTCAACTAAAGATGGGTTAGTTCAAGGAATATCACACAAGTTTTGTAAACGAATTCATGCAAAGGATGGTTACTCTTATGCAGTCTGAGAGATTAGAAATTATTCGGTCGTCCTTCTCATTGTTTGTAGTTGTACACAAAGATGTTCAAAGGACACCTCACAATTTCCCCTCCATTCCTCTCACCACTAATCTGATTACAGATTTAGTGGGAGTCTCCTGGAGGTTTTAGATGAAAATACGATTGTTTCATGAGCAAGACGCTGAGCAAATAGCGCAGTTGTTCCACGATACCGTGCGTGAAATCAACATTCGTGAGTACTCAAGCAATCAGGTCAAGGCATGGGCACCAGATAATATTCATTTTAGAAACTGGGCAAAGGTTTGTTCTGAACGACTCACTTATGTTGCTGATGATCAAGGTGTGATTGCAGGTTTTGGCGAGTTAGAGTTGAGCGGGCATATAGACTGCTTCTACTGCCATAAAAATTATCAACGAATGGGTATCGGCAGTCAAATTTACCGTGCGATTGAGACAAAGGCTCGTGAATTAGGAATGAATCGCTTGTACACCGAAGCAAGTATTACCGCAAAGCCATTTTTCTTGCACATGGGCTTCGAGATCATTAGGGAACAACAAGTGGAACGCAGGGGAGAGAGTTTTGTTAACTACTCAATGGAGAAGTTTCTAAAAAATGCTGTCTAGCAAGTTGGTGATGCATTAGGCATCATTGCAGAATCAGTACTTCACCTCGATGTAAAGAGCAGGGTTTTGTAATAACTGCATCAAATAGAGATTATATGAGCTAGGGCTGGCTGTCTTGCCTGATATTGCTAAAAATATTCCAATGCCTGCAAAATCTTGTCGGGTTTTCTACACTAACGACAAGTTGCTAAATGTTCATCAAACATTGTACATTTTATTTAGCTGGCTAAATATAACTCATATATGTCTGAAAAACCCATACAAGAAACCTTGTGCTGTTTGATGGTGCAAGTGTGTAAGGCACACCGCAATCAAGCTGCTACGGTTTTGGCTGAACTAGGATTGCATACTGGGCAAGAAATTTTGCTCATGCATCTGTGGGAACACGATGGGTTAATCCAATCTGAACTGGCTTCATTGATGCAAGTCGAAGCCCCAACTCTCACAAAAATGATACACAGGATGGAAAAAGCTGGATTTTTGGAGCGACGTAAAGATGAAGAAGATGCGCGAATTTGCCGGATTTACTTGACACAGGCGGGGCGA
Organism: Scytonema sp. PCC 10023; assembly: GCF_963920835.1. Lineage (NCBI taxonomy): Bacteria > Bacillati > Cyanobacteriota > Cyanophyceae > Nostocales > Scytonemataceae > Scytonema > Scytonema sp. PCC 10023. The sequence goes on along the minus strand of NZ_CAWUDP010000071.1, from coordinate 30,234 downwards.
TCGCTCCAAGAACCAGTCACCTGTGCTTGGAATCTTCTAGAAAAACGGATATTAGCTAACTTGACACAGGAAGAGCAATTTGTGTTGCGTCGGTTGCTTTTGCAGGTTCGCAATAACCTAACTTGAAGCTTGTTTTTTCACCATTTATTTAGCCAGCTAACAAATTCCGAAAAACGACAATCTACTCTATTCATCCAAAATCTAAAAATCCAAAATCGGAGAAGGCTGTATGGATTTGTTGACGTTGGATACCTTGCCAGTAGAGTTACGGAATGCAATTGTACACCGTGACTTAGCAGCAGGAGAAAACCTCTTTCAACAAGGAGACTTGGCATTATCTTTTTTTGTTGTAGAAACGGGACGAGTTAGACTTGTCCGCTACACCAGTGGCGACAAAGAGGTGACTTTACAGATTGCTGGTTCTGGGGAGGGTATAGCTGAAATTGCCTTGTTCTCAGAAACTTACCCGTGTACCGCAGTAGCAGAAGTGAATTCGCGGGTGATTATCTATCCCAAAGAACTTCTTTTGTCAGCAATCCGTAACAATTCAGATTTAGCAGAAGATTTCATGGCAATGCTAGTGCGGAAAATCGAGGATTTGAAAATACGCATAGAGTTGCGAGATATTCGGGCAGCGCACGAGCGACTGCTGCGATATCTACGCTATCAAACACAGTCTGAAGAACAAACCGTCGTTAACTTTGACCGCCCCCTCAAAGATATTGCTGCTGATTTGGGTCTTACGCCTGAAACCCTCTCCCGGGCATTGACGAGGCTAGAGCGCGATGGGATGATTACGCGAACGCGTCTTTCGGTCACGCTTGTGAATTCACCTGCTGCTTGATTTAAATCAATGAAATTTTGCTACCGAATTCATTACCATATCAAATTGGTTTGAATATTGGCTAAAGTCTGGAAATCTAGAAAAATTTAAGCATGACCCAGATAGCGCTTGCTCCTGTTGTATCTAGCTTACCCAAAGATGAGCAACTGCCAGCGATTAAACCAGGAAAAGCCTTTGCTCGTTGATTTCAAAGAGCAAGGAGCTTCTCTTGCAATTTTTCCTAACCCACCTGTGTTAACCAGTTTGCATACAGAATGGAGCGGTATTCATTTTGAGCATCATCATCAGCCTAGTCACGATACCCCAGAGCATTGCCTGACAATGCATACTATCAGTATTGCCTTAGACGTTGGTTCCACAGAAAGATGGTTTGACGGACATAGAGAAAGCGAATACCAGACGAAAGGAACCACAGCGATTATTCCGGCTGGGACACTCCACCGTTGCTTATGGCAAAAAGAGGTTCAATTCATGTTTGTGGCTATTGACCCTAACCTTTTGATACAGTTAGGTGTGGAAGTCGCAGCACCTGAGGACATTGAACTGATTCCTCACTTTGCCACATTACAAGATCCGCTGATTTTGGGTATATTATTATCGCTTAAAGACGAACTAGAGTCAACAAATCAAGGAGATAATTTCTATGTTGAGCAGTTGAAAACGACGCTAGTTCTTCATTTGTTAAAAAAATATTGTGCTAAAAAACCTCAAATATCAACGTATGTTGATGGATTGTCTAAGTCTCAATTAAGACAAATTATTGAGTATATTCACAGCCATGTTGACTCGGAAATAAAATTGACCACGCTAGCAGAAATGGCGGGAATAAGCCAATACTACTTCTGCCAACTGTTTAAGCAATCATTGGGTATAAGTCCTTACCAATACGTCCTTCAGTTGCGCGTAGAACGAGCAAAACAGTTGCTCAAGAGCCAAAAGATGACGATTTGTGATGTTGCTTTGGCGTGCGGTTTTGCCAATCAAAGCCACTTTACCAAACACTTTCGCAAACTGACAGGGACGACACCCAAGGCATATTGGAAAAATTTATCAGTGGCGAGCGCACAGTAGGTGTAGCGACCTGCTTTCCAGAGATAGTCTAACTTGCAATAAATGCAAATAAGCAGAAAGTCAAACAAGGAGAAAGTGTTATGAAAAGGAGAAAACTGGGACATCAAGGACTGGTTGTTTCAGAACTGGGACTCGGTTGTATGGGTATGTCTGAGTTCTATGGAAATAGCGATGAGTCTGAAGCGATCGCCACGATTCATCATGCTCTTGACCTCGGTGTGAACTTCCTTGATACCGCTGATATGTACGGTCCCTTTACCAACGAGCAGTTAGTTGGTCGAGCCATCCAAGACCGTCGAGATCAGGTCGTGCTAGCAACCAAGTTCGGCAATGTCCGCACAGCGGATGGCGGATGGTTGGGTATTAGTGGCAAACCAGAATATGTGCACCAGGCTTGCGATGCTTCACTCCAGCGTTTAGGCGTAGATACTATTGACCTTTACTATCAGCATCGTGTTGACCCGAATGTGCCAATTGAAGAAACGATTGGAGCGATGGCAGAACTTGTACAGCAAGGCAAAGTGCGCTACCTCGGTATTTCCGAAGCAGCTCCTGCGACAATTCGTCGGGCAGCTGCAGTTCATCCGATCACGGCGTTGCAGACCGAGTATTCCCTGTGGAGCCGCGAACCAGAAGATGAAATTTTATCGACCTTGCGAGAGTTGGGCATTGGCTTTGTCGCCTACAGTCCTCTGGGACGGGGATTTCTCTCAGGAGCAATCAAGAGTCCAGATGATTTAGCACCAGACGATTATCGTAGGGCTTCCCCACGCTTCCAAGGCGAGAACTTTGACAAGAATCTGCAATTGGTAGAGCAAGTCAAAGCGATCGCCGCTGAAAAAGGCGCGACACCCAGTCAACTAGCATTGGCATGGATTTTAGCTCAAGGCGACGACATTGTTCCTATCCCTGGCACAAAACGCCGCGCTTATTTAGAAGAAAATGTGGCAGCAACCCAAATTACCCTCACCCCAGAGGATTTGCGTCTTCTTGATGAGGTGGTACCTAAAGGAATTGCAGCAGGTGAGCGGTATTCGGCTGAACATATGAGCACAGTCAATCATTGACATTTTCTCACAGCGAACCCCAACGCCACTACCGCCAATCCTTAACGGATGTGGCGGGAGTCTCCTGGGGGTGCTAGATGAAGCTGGTTAATGTTCCATTTATGACTGTTGTGATGTGTGTTGCATCGAGAGCGATCGCTCCCGGCGTAATAGCAACCTTACCCAAGATCAGCCGAAGTGCTCCCTTGACTATATCAAGCGACTACCGACCCCAGAGATTGGCGACTCTTCCGACATCTCCTCCTTCACCGAAGAGCGGTCGGTTTAAGTTGGAGATGCCCTCATTGCCGCCCGCCAGAGCAATCCCGCCACTGAACAGAGTACCGTTTCAGTGGGGGACTTACGGCAAGGAAGTTAAAACTTGCAACACCTGATGAATCTCTTCGGCTGTATTATAATGTAGCAGCCCAATTCGTAGTAAGCCGCCACTTACTTCTACGCCTAGCTTCTCAATCAAATTTAGGGCATAGAAATGACCATGCCAAACAAAGATTCCGCGATCGCCTAAAGCTTTAGCCGTAAATTCTGGCGTTTGTCCAGCCAGTCGAATTGCTACGGTTGGTGTTCGCCAAGCAAAACGACTCGCATCAGTGATGCCGTAAAAACTTAAGCCAGGAATCTGCAATAGTCCTGAAATCAGCTTGTGGCTAAGTTCTCTTTCATATTGCTGAATTGCTGACATTGCTGCTACTAAGGCAGCACGGCGATTATGATCGGCAGATGCGCCCGTAACATGACAACCTAGTTTTGCTAAATAGTTAACTGCCGCCACCACACCGGCTAAACCCTCATAATTCAATGTTCCTGTTTCCCAGCGCGATGATACTTCATTTGAGGAAGATTTTACTTTGTATGGAGTGAGTCGGCTAAGATGTTCCCGCTTACCATAAAGAATACCAACGTGCGTCCCAAAAAACTTGTAAGCAGAACAAGCAAGAAAGTCACAGCCTAGCGCATGTACATTAATCGACCCGTGAGGAGCATAATGAACTGCATCGACGAAAACCCAAGCACCCACAGCATGTGCAAGCTCTACTATTGCTGGTATATCGTTGATTGTTCCCACAGCGTTGGAAGCGTAACACACGGCTACCAACTTTGTGCGGTGATTAATCTGCTGTGCCAAATCGCTCATATCTAAGGTGCAGTCTGCGACGTTGATATCAACAACGCGGATAATTGCACCTTGTTCCTCCAATAGATACCAAGGAGAAACATTGGCAAAATGGTCAAGTCGGGTAACAATAATTTCATCACCTGGTTGCAGTTCTCGACCAATAGCTCGGCTCAAGGTGAAGGTGAGCGTAGTCATGTTAGCACCGAATACCACCTCATCGCTACTGCAACCCAAAAAATCAGCCATCGCAGCACGAGCCGAGGCAATCAACGCAACTGTACGTGCACTTGTGGCAAAAGCTCCGTATGCATTAGCGTTTGACTTCACCAGATAGTTACTGATTGCATCTAGTACTGACTCAGGTACCTGAGTAGCACCTGGTCCATCAAAGAAAATAGTAGGTTGACCGTTGATTTTTTGTGTAAGAGCCGGAAATTGAGCACGTATCCATTCCAAGTCAAGAGGCTCCATAGCAAAATTACTGGTTGTTTTTTCAGAGCCATCGCTTTTCTGTGCATTACTATTGCTGACAGAAATTTGGTTGCTATCCTTCATAAAGTTTGTAAGAGTTCCAGGGTTCACGCCAAGTCCTAAAGAGGCATCAATCACAGGACCTCGAAGTATTCTGGCTTGTTCAGTGCACAAGAATAAGGCAAGCTCCGCAATCTCATCAGGCTCGATTAACCTACAACCAGGAAGACTGTTATTTGACACTCCCCGCTCTAAAGAGACGGGGATTCTTAAGACATCGCTACCTTAATATCCTGATTAATCAGGTTCCCAGGCTCACCACGTTTGCACGGGAGTGCGTGGTGATTTCTCATAGCCGTTGTTTCGGGCGTTTAAGTTCCGAGGAGTCCCCCCGTACTATAGAAAATGCTCTATCTCTAATGGTTTTTGCAGCACCAATATCAGCATTCGTCATGTATCCACATTGAGAACAAATGAATTTCTCACCATCTCTATTCGACTCATCAATATGGCCACAGTTACGACATTGCTGGCTAGAGTGTTTTGGATTAACTTTAATTACAACCTTTCCTAACTTTACAGCTAGATACTCGATTTTTAAAATCAATTCAGCCCAACTAGCATCAGAAATAGAACGATTTAAACCTTTCTTTCTCGACTGTCCATTCTTTAAGAATCTACCAGTATTCTCGTCTACTTTTGGCTTACAACGACGCTTCATTCCAGAAACATTGAGATTCTCTAGAGCGATAGCATCAATGTTTCTAGAAACAATTTTATTAGCTGTCTTCCATTGGTAAGCTTGACGTTTATCAGTAATTCTTTTATGCAACAGTCCTACTTGATTAGTACACTTTTTACGATTATTGCTACCTTTCAGTTTCTTACTGATACGTCTTTGCCTAATCTTTAAAGTACGCTTAGTCTTTTTATTGCTTGCAAATTTAGGATTTTCAATTTGATGGTTGTCAGAAAGGTGGACTAATTTTGTAATCCCTAAATCACAACCGATTATTTTGTTAACGTCGGTCAAAAGTTTGGCAACGTAGTCTGGTAGTGTCTTGTCTTCAATTCTAATAGAAACATACCAACCATCTTGGCGCTTACGAATTGTGGCAGCTTTAATGGTGAAACCAGGGGGTATTGGGCGGGAATTGTAAAAACGCATCCATCCCAATTTTGGTAAATAGATTTTGCTACCCTGTACTTTTACACCCATTTGGTAAGTAAAAGATGTGAAATTAGAGCGATTTTTGAATTTAGGGAATCCACGACCCTCAAAAAAGTTCTTGTACGCAACATCAAGACGCTTTACGTTTTGCTGCAAAACTGTCGAATCTATTTCAGCATACCAGGGTCTAGCTTTTTTCAATTCTGGTAATGCAGTAATTTGAATATCACCAGCGCCACGTCTAGGATTTTTATGTTGAGAATCTTTCCAGGGTTCACCCGTTGCACCATTCTTGCTAACAAAACACGTTAGTGGGCAAGCTTCTCCTCGCGGAGACGCTTCGCGAACAGCTTTAGTTTTTATGTCGCAGTAATTACCTTGAATATACTGTTGGCTATATTGAGTCAATCGGTCATTCAAACACCAGTTGTAATGACTTCTGAGCATATCAACCCAGCTACCCATTTTAGATTGCTGAGTAATGTTAGGACGCAACTTGTATACGTAATTTGTTAGCAAGACTTTATCACTTCCTTTATTTACGTCGTATACAATACGACTATAACACAAAAGTGAGGTTGTAATGCCTAGAAAAAAAATTTATGGAGAAAAGAAAACTAAGTTGACATTAACTTTGACTCAAACAGCTAAGGACTGGCTTGAAAGTAAGCAAATTGAATTTAAAGCCAATAGCTTGTCAGACACTATAGAAAGAATGGCAAGAGAAGATATCACGGTAGGAAGACAGCCTACGTAGGCGGCTTTCATCCCTTGTCGGCATCACGGATGTGACCGACTCAGGAGAGTCACATCCTCAAGGGTTTTCAGCCAGCCATCCTTATAAATAAAATCTATGTTTTTTGTTTTATAATATTTATTTATAAAACCACGGCTTTAAATGAACGTGAGTTCGAGGGGTTGAAAAAGTTATTCCGGGATTTACTATTTCACTCGGACTTTTCGCAGTCATTGCAAAGGCGACGCTACTTCCCGTTCAAATGACATTGAATCGTGCCACACTCGTGCTGTTTCTGACTATTGTCATGTGTGTTGCATCGGGAGCGATCGCTAAGGAGCGTAAGTTACAGTTTGCTGACCCTGCCGATATTTTCTAATTCTTACTCATTACTAGAAAAAAGCCCTGTTTAAAGAGGGATTAAATGTAATATGCTATAGTGCTATCTCTTCAGAGTTAAACATTTTTATTACGTAATTTTGTACCTCCATTCGATAGACTTTTTTACAATTTTATTGGATTGAAAAAACAAAATATACATTAAGAAATCCCCCCGTTCGGCAATGGAGGAAAATAGCAGGGGGGATTGGCGTTATGTTGGTGTTTATCCATTTTCTAGTATTAGTAAACGTTAGCGAATGTTTTACCACCATCTGATAGATATAATTGTTAATTTGTTATGTAATCTCGGTGACAAAGTATTCCCAGACACATATAAATTTAATAATAATCAATTCCAAGAGTAGAAGTTAGAGGACAACAGAACTAGTTACTTTGTAAATAGTGGAGTGTTTCGATTGCTTTTTACTAATGGGTGAAACCTGCAAAACCATTTTGTTAGTCGAAGACGAGCCTGATGCACGATTTTTAATCGTCAGTTCATTTGAATTCGCTGAATTACCAGTCTCTTTTCAAGTCGTTGAAAATGGGCAAGAAGCTATAAACTACTTGTCGGGTAAGGAGCCTTACGGTAACACAGAGCGTTATCCACTACCAGTGATGATATTGACAAATATCAGGCTGCCCGATGTGTCTGGTTTTGAGTTACTTGAATGGGTTAAGCGGCATCCCAAATTGAAACATTTACCAGTTTTGGTAATGAGTGTCTCTGACGATCCAGATGATTTGATTCAAGCCGCTACTTTAGGGGCTTGCTCCTACTTTGTTAAAACGTCATCTTACGATGATTTGATAGACATTGTGGTAAAACAAATATTTGACAGCAATGTTCCGTTGACTTGATATTGCCAAGACTTATTAAGTCAAAGTAACGCTAACTATTTTTAACCACTGCACTTTTTGGTGCTTTTCCCGATGGTAAGAAAAGAAAGTGAGGTGTAGGGTGGGCAGTGCTCAGTAAAACCTGATGCTCCCGACATAAGTTTAGGACACTGCCCACCCTACAGTCGAAAAATGGACACCCATATTTGAGGACTTTTGTCAATGCGTAAGTCCTAGTAGTGTTTTATTGAAGAAGAAGTCAAAAGTCAGAATTCAGGAGTCAGAATCAATGTACGCCCCTGGATTCAGACCCCAACGAAAGTGAACACCCTGCTGTTGTCGTTATTTAAACCCCTTTACTCAACCGAGCGTCGCTTAACCTTCGTTCTGAATTCTGGCGACTGACGCCTCTGTTCTTTCTGTTAATAAAATTTATTTATAATTTTGATAAAAACAAACATTTGCTTTTATGAATAGAAGTTTCTAAAGTAAAAGCAACCAGCTAGTAAGGGCTGTGCGCTGATGAAACTTTCAAACAAACTTGAATATGCAATTTTAGCCCTGCTAGAACTGGCAAAGCGTTATCATAGCGACGAATCTTTACACATTCGAGGCATAGCAGCGCTACAAAGTATACCAACACGTTACTTAGAGCAGATCCTAGCAACATTGAGGAATGGGGGTTTGATTAAGAGCGTTCGCGGGTCAAAAGGTGGTTATGTCTTAGCACGAGACCCCAAAAAGATTACGGTTTTGGATGTGTTGAACTGTATTGAAGGTGTAGATGCTGTGTCTGCTCCCGATTCCACTCCTCAAACAGTAGACAATGAGGTGATTGAGGAAGTTTGGGAACAAGCAAATCAAGCAGCTTACTCTGTGTTGCAAAAATGTACCCTTCAAGACCTTTGTGAGCGACAAGCAACTAGGCAACAAATGGAAAATATGTACTATATTTAAAAATGCTTATGAGAAACCTGTGTTCAAACTATCAAAGTATAGCGGGAGGGTGAGAACCCCTACTATGCGCGAGAGGGGTTGGGTCTGAAATAGACAAATATGCCCAGCCTTATCCATTCATACCCAAGAAAGATTTCTCTTTGAGGCGGTGGCGAGGCGGTTTTCGTATCACATAGTTACCAAATCTAACTAATCAAACCGCCTCGCCACCAAGGCGCTCGCATATTTGTCCATGCTTTATGAAGCGGATGAAGCCCGACACGTAGGACTTTAGTCCGCAGTGTCTCTTGCCCATTGTTCAATTAATTCACTAATACCAATTCTGTATGAAGGTGCGCCTTATAAAACCCCCCTGTAGTCCCCCCGAGCTCGCGGGGGGACGGCGTTAGCCGGGGGGTAAAATACATTGCAGCTTCACGCAGAAACGGTATAAGTTAACACCAATGCACATTGTTGTGTCCCTACAAACCACTGTACTTAGCTTTCACTGCATCCTAAACCTAACCTATCTAAAACAAAGGCGTACTCAAAAGCTAATTCTTTCAAACTTTCATAACGCCCAGATGCGCCGCCGTGTCCTGCACCCATATTAGTTTTAAGTAGGAGAATGTTGTTATCTGTTTTAAGTTCTCGTAGTTTTGCCGTCCATTTGGCTGGCTCCCAATATTTGACACGAGAATCATTCAAGCCAGCAACGATGAGGATATCTGGGTAATCCTTCGCCTCGACGTTATCGTAGGGCGAGTAGGACTTCATGTAGTCGTAATAAACTTTGTCGTTGGGATTACCCCATTCTTCCCATTCCATGACTGACAGCGGTAGGGAAGTATCCAGTATAGTCGTCACTACGTCTACAAAGGGTACATCAGCAACGACGACTTTAAAAAGGTCGGGACGCATATTCATCACTGCTCCCATCAATAAACCGCCTGCACTACCGCCGGAAATGGCAAGGCGATCGCTCGATGTCCACTTTTCGCCAATCAAATATTCTGCACAGGCAATAAAATCGGTGAAGGTGTTCTTTTTCTTCAAGAACTTGCCATCTTCATACCACTTGCGCCCCATTTCTTCGCCGCCACGAATATGTGCAACAGCAAACACTATCCCACGATCTAGCAGCGCAAGTCGATTGGAAGAAAAAGACGCCGGGTAAGATGCACCATAAGAACCGTATCCTGTAAGATACAAAGGATTTTTACCATCTTTTTTGATTCCCTGTTTGTAAACAATGGATATGGGAATTTGTGTACCGTCTTTGGCGGTAGCCATCAGCCACTCACTCTTATACTGAGTTCTGTCGTAGCCACCGAGAACTTCTGTTTCTTTTTTCAACTCCCGTTCATTTGTTTCCATGTCATAGTCAAACACAGATTGCGGAGTGATCAAAGAGGTGTAATTGAACCGCAGGATAGTCGTGTTAAATTCCGGGTTACTGCTTTCGTAAAAATTGTAGGTTGGCTCTGGAAAGGTAATTTTATCTTCCTTGCCTGTCGATAAATTTTGCACTCGCCCAATTGGCAATCCACCCTTTCTTTCGTAAATTACCATGTGATTGGCAAACAGGCTAACACCTGAGAGCAGGATATCTTCTCGATGGGGAATGACAGTCTGCCAATTCTCTTTGGCTGGCGAGGCTACCGGAGTTTTCATCAGTTTAAAGTTGATTGCCTCCTCATTTGTAACAATGTAAAAGTCATCACTGTGATGGTCAACGTCGTATAGCACCCCGGTATTTCGTGGGTGGATTAATTGAAAAGAGCCGATGGGATTATTAGCATCCAAATAGTGAACTTCTGATGTGATTGTGCTACCCACACTCATCAAGATGTATGCCTGACTCCGGGTTTTCCCAACATATAAATGGTAAGCATCATCTGATTCTTGATAAATGAGAGCATCTTCATCAACAGAATTGCCTAAACTGTGCCGAAATAGTTGGAAGGGACGGTTTGCCTCATCAATTTTGGTGTATAATACTGTCTGATTATCATTACCCCAAGCCAAAGAATAATTAGTTTCAGAAATGCTTTCTGGGTATAACTCGAATGTCTTAAGGTCAAGAAAGAAAAGCGTGTATTGCTCAGCACCACTGGTATCAATGGAATAAGCTAAGATTTGATGATTAGGGCTAACTTGCAATACACCTAAGCTCAAAAATTCATGCTCTTTTGCTAGTTCATTTTGATCTAGCAGCACTTGTTCGGGAGCGTCGAGGCTGCCCTTTTTGCGGCAGAAAATTGGGTAAGCTTTTCCTTCTTCAGTACGTGAATAATAATAATAGTCATCTTTACGGTATGGCACTGACAAATCGGTTTCTTTAATCCGACCAAGCATTTCCTCGTAGAGCTTTGTTTGCAGCGTTTCAGTGTGCTGCATCATCGCATTGGTGTAAGCGTTCTCAGCTTCCAGATAAGCGATAACTTTCGGATTGTTCTGCTCACGCATCCAAAAGTAGTTGTCAACTCGCTGATCTCCGTGCAATTCCAATACTTGCGGCTGTTTTTCGGCGATAGGTGGAGTCACTGTAGTTTGTAAATCATGTTCGTTCATATTTCTTAACTTTAACTAATTGGGGAGCTTGAGGGGCTATAAGTCCCCCACTATACCGCGCAAGCGGTTAGTGGTGGTTGTTGGAACCCCGAACAGGCAATTTTAGGGGTATGCGCCAAGGGCGCATACCCCTAAAATTGCCAATAGATAAGAGCTTACTGCTAGGTAGGTGTTGTGGTAAATTACTTTTATGCTGACAATAAACTTCACCTATCGAATTTACCCCGACGCTATCCAACAACAACTCATGCAGTCCTGGTTGGAGACGTGTCGATTTGTCTACAACCGTGCCTTGCGCGAGCTGAAAGACTCGATTGCCTCTAGAAAAAGTTTGATAGATCGGTGTTCGCTGGTGAAGGAATATATAATTCCAGCCAATACCCCGTTTCCTAGTTATCAGCGTCAGCAAAATGACTTGCCCAAACTGAAGAAAGAGATTCCAGAACTCTCGTGACCTCTCTTCCCTACGGTAAGAATTGGTCAGAGGACGCGCACCAATTTCCCCGACATTCCTCCCACCACCAAATCAAAGATTATGGTGCGGGACTCCTGTCGGAACTAGTTGAAGTCCCTGTGATGTACCGTAAATTCGTTTTCAAGCTACACAAGCCAATAGCTGGGATGACTCCCAAAACCACCGCTGTCAATCCTTGTTCAGATAAATACACGATCTGATCCCGATTGGCTTCTGGAATAAACTCCTGCACAAACGAAAGCAACCAAACCAAGATACTGATGAATAGAAATGAAATTGAAGGCAGAAAATTCCACCACCAAGCACGTCTAGTGTACCGTCGCAGGACTAACCATTGGAAAAATCCAAGCCAAATTCCGGAAAGGATATATGCGATAGTTGACAAAAATCCAAAGATGACCTTTTGTTCAACAGATATTTGATTTAATGATGCGATGGATGCAATATAGTTAATCCATTGTGCGGAAACGCCGTTAGCAACTAGCCAACCCAGGCTAGTGGCAAACATCCACAACCAACCGGATAGGTATCTACGTAGAACAAGCGCTTGATCTGCACCGAAAATGAGCGCAAACACAGTATTACTAAAATATTTTGCTAAGGTATACCATATTTTTTCTTGCAAAACCGCTCTTGGCAGCATCTCTACAATAGTTTTTTCTATGGCTATACTAGCAATTCCACCTACAACCCATCCTAAAAAGGTCATAAGCATAAATTGGATGAAAAAACTCCGGCGCTGGAAGCGGGGTATTAAAAACTTTCGCGCCTTGCGTTCACCAGAAAATACTTTCTGAGAGGGTTGTTTTGAATGGGGTTGCATAAGAATTTAATATTTATTAAGTTTTAAGTCGGATTTGAGTAGAAGTTTTGCGATCTGCACCCCAAACGCTCTTGCTCTTCAAAAAGGAGAATCCTGGAATGATAAGCTAAACAATGACATAAAAAAGAGTTTAGGATGAACTGTTAAATGGGTATTTCTTCCAATGAACCTTATCTCCTCAGGGCAGCTCGTGGTGAAGTGTTAGACCGTCCCCCCGTATGGATGATGCGACAAGCGGGACGATATATGAAAGCTTACCGAGATTTAAGGGAGAAGTATCCTTCTTTTCGCGATCGCTCGGAAATACCAGAAGTAGCGATTGAGATATCCTTGCAACCCTGGAAAGCCTTCCAACCGGACGGAGTGATTTTGTTTTCTGATATTGTCACGCCGCTTCCTGGTTTGGGCATTGATATGGATATCGCTGAAGGCAAAGGACCAATCATTGACTCGCCCATTCGCACCGCAGAACAAGTTGAGAACCTGCATCCGTTAGAGCCAGAACAATCCCTGCCTTTTATTAAAACAATTCTGCAGGCATTGCGGCAAGAAGTGGGCAACCAATCAACTGTGTTGGGCTTTGTCGGTGCGCCTTGGACATTAGCAGCTTATGCGGTGGAGGGAAAAGGTTCCAAAACCTATTCCATCATCAAAAACATGGCGTTCTCAAACCCGACGGTGCTGCATCAGTTGCTCACAAAATTTGCAGATGCGATCGCTACTTATGTCCGCTACCAAATTGACTGTGGCGCTCAAGTTGTGCAAATGTTTGATTCTTGGGCAGGACAGTTGAGCCCTCAAGATTACGAAACTTTCGCACTCCCCTATCAGCAGCGAGTTTTCCAGCAAGTCAGGGAAACTCATCCTGATACACCCCTCATTTTGTTGGTGAGTGGTTGTGGTGGTTTGCTAGAAAGGATGGCACTCTCAGGCGCGGATGTGATCACTGTAGACTGGACAGTGGATATGGCAGACGCACGGGAAAGGTTGGGTAAGCACCTGAAAGTGCAGGGAAATCTTGATCCTGGTGTGCTGTTTGGTTCCAAAGAATTTATCCGCGATCGCATTTTCGATACAGTGCGGAAAGCTGGTAACAAGGGACACATTCTTAATCTCGGTCACGGTGTTTTACCTGAGACTCCAGAGGAGAATGTGGCTTTCTTCTTTGAAACAGCAAAGCAACTCAGTAGTGCAGTTGTATGACAAAGCGAGGTTAGGGGCGCAATGCTTTGCGCTCCCCCGCTGCCTCATTTCTATGCACAGTATTTCCTTTAGAGTCTATAGTGTATACAAGTTGGGTGCAATTGTACTAAGTTGGGGCAACTACGTTAAACATTTCAAGTTCCATTTTGTAATATCGGGTTGTGCGTCCTATTGGAATCATTCCTAACCTCTGGATAACACGGATTGACGCAGTATTTTCGGGCTGTACAATTGAACAAATTACGGGTAGTTTTAAGGTGTTAAATCCGTAATCTAAAATTGCTTTTGCCGCTTCCGTCGCGTATCCCTTACCCCAAGCTGATTTTTTCAAATGCCAACCAATTTCATAATCTTGTGTGAATTGTTGATCCTCATCTCGTAGTTGCATGAGGACAATAGTTCCTACAATTTTTCCAGTTTTTTTAAGAACCATTGCCCATAAACCAGTTCCATTATTCAGTTGGGCAGCTATTGTTACCCATCGTTGCAGTATATTTACTGTGCTTTCAAGACTCTCTGCTTTGGTGATGAGGAAGCGGGTAACTTCAGGGTCGTTGTATATCTCAAAAGCTTGTTTTGCATCCTCTTCTGGAATCCAGGTACGGATAATTAGGCGGTCAGTTTCAGTAATGATAGTCATGTAGAATTATTTTTAATACCAGTAAGGGCTTTTGCTCATATAAAAGTTATAGATTATGAATCTTGAAACTTTTTTCTCATTCATAATTCATAATTCATAACGCCTTAATCTTATTTGAAACTCCCTATGAGCCAGAAACGGATTTTAGTAACGGGTGCAAGTGGTTGTATCGGTCACTACATAAGTGAAGCTTTAATTCAAGAAACGGAACACGAACTGTATCTGCTGGTGAGGAACCCAAAGAAACTGCAAGTAGATACTCAAGCACGTCCGGGTGTGACTGTCTTGCAGGGTGATATGCAAGAAATAGGGAAATTTGCCGACTTACTGAAAAGCATAGATGTTGCTGTACTAACAGCAACGGCTTGGGGCGGTGATGCAACATTTGATATTAATGTACATAAAACGCACGAGTTGCTCAACTTGCTAGATCCAAACAGATGCGAACAAGTGATCTATTTTTCCACCGCTAGCGTTTTGGATCGCAACAATCAACCGTTGAAGGAAGCAGGCGAACTGGGTACAGATTATATCCGTTCCAAGTACGATTGCTTGCAAAAGATATCGCAGTTAGCCATAGCCCCTAAAGTGACCACTGTTTTTCCGACTTTAGTCGTGGGGGGCGATCGCAATAAACCCTACTCTCACGTTACATCTGGTATTCCAGAAGTTACGAAATATATAGACTTGATTCGCTTTTTAAAGGCAGATGGTAGTTTCCACTTGATTCACGGGCGAGATATTGCCACTGTAGTACGGTATTTGATTGATAATCCTCCCAAACAAGACGAACCACGCTCCTTAGTTTTAGGTCAAGCGCAGTTGACTGTAAACCAGGCAATAGAAGAAGTTTGCGCTTATCTAGGCAAAAAGATTTTCTTTCGCATCCCTCTATCTTTATCTTTAGCCAATTTAATTATCGTTTTGTTCCGCATTCAGATGGCTGCTTGGGATAGATTCAGTATGAACTATCGGCATTTTAGTTACCAAAATTTTATTAATCCCGGCAGTTTCGGTTTACCAAATTATTGTGCGACGGTGAGTGATGTTTTGAAAATCAGTGGTGTTGAGCCATTTATCAAGTAATATCAGGTTCGTTTGATGACTTACTATTCCCCTCCTCGTTTGCGGTGAGTCCAGCGCTGCAGGCGGGTTTCCCGCCGTAGGCGACTGGCGTTCGTCGAAGACGTGCCGAAGGCATACCCGAAGGGGGAGGGGTTAGGGGTGGGGTCTTCGTACTGTGGGCAATTAAAGGGTTCTCGTTCTTAACTCAAAATTGACAGACTAGTGGTCTGTCCCATTAATTTTGACATGTCGTAGGGGTCAGATCCCCGACTTCTTTAAGAAGTCGGGGATCTTGTAACCCATTAGAATTAATGAAACAGACCACTAGTGGTTAACCGCATTAGTTTTGATATGAACGCACATGAGCGCAAAGAGCGCTCAATGAGCCTAGGACTAAAGTCCTTACTACGAAATCATACAACCATCATAATTAATGACATAGACTACTAAGCTTTACGGAGAAGAACTTTTGTGGGAACCTTGGACTTAATAACCGAGAGCAAGCGGCGATAGCGGCGAAAACCTTTCATAGCCTTTTGGATTGATGGGGCACTTTGGGCTATTGATCCCTCAAACCATAAACCTTGCTGATAAGCTAATCTCGCAGTCAAAAAAGATTTAGCCACACTTCTCCAGGGGTAGGATTGGGCAAGAGAGTTAGTCTTCTCACTATGACCAGCCTCCCAGGGAAAATCACCCCAAGCCTTTGCCTCTGTCTCAGAAGGGTTCAACCAAAACGACTGAAGGACATCTGCAGAAGCTTCGCGCACATCTGCCCAAGGATTCACTAAGCTGGCATTAAGTAAGAGATTCTCAGTAAAACAGTAAACTGCCTTCCTAACAAGTGGTAACCCCCAGTCAATGATCCTTTGATTACGTTCCTCCTTGAAAACCGGTCGAACTTGTTCACCTTCCTCCGTGAAGCTAAGCACAGTACCATGATCTGCACTACAAAACATTTCCAGAGGAACAATACCCAACTCAGGTAAAACGTCTTTGAAGCCAGTTCTTGTCCGCTGATCAAAGAAATAGCCTTTCTTAGAGTCAGATTGATTGCCCTGGGAGTTACTCTTGAGACCATAAAATAGACCGATATCGAGTGTAGCACCGTTGGCATTGAGAAGTGCGGCTAGGGAATCATACGAGCTGCCATACCAACCTACATCAACTAACCCCTTTGGCGTTGAGTCAAGCAGTCCCTCTTGCTCCAGGTATTTCATCAGAACTTGTTGCTTCTGTTGTGCTTTCTGAAGAATGAGTTCGCTGACTTCGCGTTTGTCAAGCACTGGGTGCAATGCCTGCACCTCTTGCCTACTAAGAATTCGGGACCAATCTTTTTCTTTGAATCCAACAGCAGCCAAGCTATCACGAATCTCTTCCGGAGCAATAGAAACCCGCGCCAGAAAGTCTCGAATAGAGAGGGTACTCGTGCCATCCAAAATCCAGCTTGGTCTTTTCAGCATCTCCAATGCCTGCTGTGGATCAAGACTGACGACGGCGGGCAAATTCCACGATAGTCTGCTGCCATAAATATAGCGAAGCTCACAAGAAAAGTTGAGCTTGCCGACTAATCTACGCGCTATTTCCAGCAAAATTTGACCATCTCTCGACACAAAGTAGAGCTTTTTTAAACCCATTAGCTGAGCCTGTTGCAGTACCCAGAGAACATAGCCGACTAATGTAGGAGCCACCACGCCAGCAGCGACATCACGCAAAGCCTCTTCTTTTGAGGACGACACCGGGACTTGCAAACGGACTAGCCTAGAAGCACCAGCCATAGCAGAAGATAAACCCTCTGTGGCGTAGGAATGAGACTCGAGTTTTTGTTCATATCGATTCAGGTTGCCTTCGGAAAAATGTTTAACTTTCAGCCCAACTTTTTTGGCACCTTGAACATCAACACGCAGATCGTTTCCATAATGAGATACTTGGGCAGGCGAAACACCTTCACGACTCAGCAATTCTCGGAAAAGTTGCCCTGTTGCCTTCGATTTTCCATATTCATTAGATACATACAGCACATCACCCTGTTCCCAAAACGAATGACGCACTAACTGCTCCTTGATGAACTCTGCAGGCAAATACATATCGGACACGAAAACCACACGCTTGCCTTGGTTGCGGGCTGCCTGTATAATGTCCCTTGCAATCGGAATCGGGCGAATCAGTTGAGACTCTAAGGCACATTCTAGGTGCATGATTTTTTCGCGTTGCTCATCAGTGAGTCGCAGCGCGATCGCAAGTTCTGTGTAGATTTGCTGCAAAGAATATTTTTCACCTACATTTGCGTAAGCCCGGAACTCGGCTGTGGTGCGAGCATGAACGAACGCTTCCGGTGTACAGTTAATTAGCGTAGAAACTGCAAGTTGCTTACCTAGCAGGAGAAAGAATGCTTTTGGTGTTCCGACAACTCGTGTCAGAACGGTGTCAAAGACATCAAATGAAGAGATATGCA
The DNA here is from genome assembly GCF_963920835.1 of Scytonema sp. PCC 10023. Lineage (NCBI taxonomy): Bacteria > Bacillati > Cyanobacteriota > Cyanophyceae > Nostocales > Scytonemataceae > Scytonema > Scytonema sp. PCC 10023. The sequence continues at coordinate 12,365 of NZ_CAWUDP010000071.1, read as the reverse complement.
TTGTATTAATGTATTTGTTTTTAGTAAAAATTAAGCAAGCAACACCAGTTGCGACACTTACCATCCAATACGTGTCGCTTAACAGTATCCGTCACCCGCGCATGGTGCGGATACGGACACACTAACAAAGGCTGCCTTTGCAGCCTGTAGAAATTAGCCTACACAGGTAGGCTTAGTTTGTTTAGCCTGTCGGCTAATCCAAGAAATATTCACGCTACCATTAAGTGAACGCTAAATTAAACCAAAACTTGTGTCTGACATCCCTAACGTAATGTCTTAAAGCAATTTCTTTACTAGCAAATTTATCTGGATAAATGAACTGGTCTTCTACATTAAGAATATATCGTTGCGGGCACAGAGGCTTGCCCTGATTCTGGTGGATTGTCAAATGCACCACTGTTTGTTCAGTAAAATATCCAGGAACTCCTTTAATATTCGCCAAGCGTTCAATAGCGAAACTCCAATCCAACTCGTGCTTGAATAAAATAAATCCAGCATTGATTGGATTTAATTTCTCGGAATCATCGTAAATGATTCTCTCATCCAGTGAATTAGAGCAATCAGGTAAATATCTAGTGTATTTATCGTCCGGAGTAGCTAACTCAACTAAGTCAATTCCACCTGGGAAAAATAAAATATCTGAATCTGTGTAGATAGTTGGACCATTCACAGGAATTGACATTAATGCCGACAACTTTCTGCCCATTGCATGCAGTTGGGCATATTCAGAAACACATTGAGGCAGATCGCTTCTAAGAAGTTCTTTTAAAGGCACCACCTCAACACAGGGATGTATGCGGCGCAGTAAACGACAACTATCGTCAGTGTAGCTACCATCAGAAATAACAGTGAATGTATCTGGAATGCCGACATGACGGATGAATGACCGAATACTTACCACTTGTTCTGGCAAATCGCGCTCACATGATAAAGAATAGACATTTATCGGAGCTTTTCGATTTTGTTTGATAGGAAGGTTGACCAACTTAACAACTACATTTCTATAAAGAGAACGAATAAATTGGCCTTGAAATTTAGCAGTATGATAACCGATGTTTACCATTTATTAATCCTCACACAAAACAAGAATAGTTAAGAATATACCTGCAGTCAGGCTTGGATTTGTAGATTGCTGGCTGCAATCCTACCCAGCCTGATATTATTTCAGGTCGCATGAGACTTTATACTAGATATAAGCTTAGTAGTTGCCCACAAATAACTTACCTGTTTGAAAAAATGTAAGCCTTGATTGACAGGACTTTCAGCTATTAAAAAAGGTAACTGATTCGTGCCGTTTTCCTTAGAAATGAGTTCCTAATAGTTAATTTCTTCGTTCTACCAAATTTCTCTGGTCAATGAAAATTTTTAACTATATCTAAGTAGTCTGTATTTGGTACTTTCATGTTGAATTATGAAGTGATGAGGCTTCACAAAAAAATGAATTTGTACTTAATACTTACATATTTATATCTATGTATATGCAATTTATAAATTTGCATCTGTATATGATATTAATACCCGTGTAAATACCAGGTCAATCAAGATTTGTTTTATTTACAGATTTTTTAGATTCATAATGGAATATATGTCGGTATTCGTAATTTTAGGAGTTAGCTATTGACAAAAAAGTAATTTTAGGTTAGATTTTGTATTTTTAGGTAGATGCAGTTTTAAATTTTTCGTGCTAATGCAGGTGATTGGGCAAGGAACAGCGCCTGAAGAGCGATGGGCTATGGCCCGTCTGAGGGGAAAGCGCACGCTCCGCAAACGGCGATCGCAATGCCTGCCTTGCCTCTAGCGATAGATAATATAGTGCTATGTTGTGCCTTTGATTTGCATGAGTGTAAGCAGCCAGGATGCTTGCTCCCATCAGGGTTTCTCTTTTTACGGATGTCCAAATTGCTTACCAGTCCTCTGTAGAGCACATTTCGGTTAGGAAGGGTGCATATTATTCGTTTTTTATAATAAGAATTTACCGTTTTCTCTTCTCATTAAAAATAAACAGAACTTACGTATGCATTATGAAGAAACGAACTGCGTAGACAGGAAGTGGCGTGCTGAACAGGAGTGTGTGTCTGTTAGAACAAGGCTAAAACACAAAGGACACTAAGAAATAAGAGTTTTAGAAAGTTCTTGCGTAAGTCCCAATAAAAATAGAAACTTTAATTAAGAGAATTTCGTCGTCAATACCTCAATAAACTTTTAACTTAGTTAAAGTGAATTAACACTTAAAGTGTGAGGTTTGACGGTTTATGCGAGTTTTATTGGTTTATCCTATTTTTCCCAAAACATTTTGGTCTTATGAAAAAATATTAGAATTAGTAGACCGCAAGGTTTTGTTACCACCCTTGGGTTTAGTGACAGTCGCAGCAATTTTGCCTCAAGAATGGGAATTTAAGCTGGTTGATCGCAACATCCGCCCAGTGACAGAAGAGGAATGGGCTTGGGCGGATGTGTGTATCTTCAGCGCGATGATAGTTCAAAAACAAGATTTGCTCGAGCAAATTCGCGAAGCAAAGCAACGTGGTAAGTTAGTTGCAGTCGGTGGTCCTTACCCCACCTCAGTACCTCACGAAGTTAAGGAAGTTGGCGCAGATTTCCTGATTTTAGATGAAGGGGAAATTACCCTACCGATGTTTGTCGCAGCAATTGAACGGGGTGAAACCTCTGGGACTTTCCGGGCGACAGAAAAACCCGATGTCACAAACACCCCAATACCCCGCTTTGATTTGCTAGACTTTGATGCTTACGACATGATGTCGATTCAGTTCTCCCGGGGTTGTCCTTTCCAGTGCGAATTTTGCGACATTATTGTTCTCTATGGTCGCAAACCGCGTACCAAAACTCCCGCACAAGTGTTGGCAGAGTTAGATTACCTCTACAAGTTGGGTTGGCGGCGCGGTATTTTTATGGTGGACGACAACTTTATCGGCAACAAGCGCAATGTCAAGTTGTTGCTTAAAGAGTTAAAAGTTTGGATGGCAGAACACCAGTATCCATTCCGGTTTGACACCGAAGCTTCGATTGATCTCGCACAAGATCCAGAATTAATGGAGTTGATGGTTGAGTGCGGTTTTGCAGCAGTGTTTTTGGGAATTGAAACACCAGATGAGGAGAGTTTGCAACTCACGAAGAAGTTTCAAAATACCCGTAGTTCACTGACTGAGGCAGTGCAAAGCATTATCAAAGCTGGGTTGCGTCCAATGGCTGGGTTTATTATTGGTTTTGATGGCGAAAAACCAGGCGCAGGCGATCGCATTGTCCGCTTTGCAGAACTTGCAGCAATTCCCTCTACGACCTTTTCCATGTTACAAGCACTACCAAACACTGCTCTTTGGCACCGTCTCAAGAAAGAAGGACGACTGCGGGAAAACAAAGACGGCAATATCAACCAAACCACTTTGATGAACTTTATCCCCACCCGTCCCTTAGAAGACATTGCCAGAGAATATGTTGAGGCGTTTTGTACTTTATACGACCCAGTGCAGTACTTGGATCGCACCTACCGCTGTTTCCTGATCATGGGTGCGCCGAGTTGGAAAGCACCGTTTAAGATGCCAGAGTGGATTGTTGTCAAAGCCCTACTGATTGTTATCTGGAGACAAGGGATAAAACGGGAAACTCGCTGGAAGTTCTGGCACCACTTGTTTAGCATAATCAAGCGTAATCCCAGCGTTGCAGAGCATTACCTTGCTACCTGCGCCCATAATGAGCATTTCTTAGAGTATCGCCAAATTGTACGTGAGCAAATAGAATCTCAGTTGGCTGAATATCTAGCACAAGGCGCAGAAAAACCATATGAAATGGTGAAGGAGAATGAGAAAGTTAGCGCTATAGCTAGTTAGCTAAATAGTTAACTATAGATAATAGCTGCTCGCTCATGGTTTCCCTAACTGTGTTGATGTTATTATGGCTCTGCTTTGAATAAACACCCTAGTTTATAGCGGTGCCATAGTGTAATATAATATCGGCTTTAAACCTCAAGCCGAAAATGCAAACGCTTGTTTTCTTCTTAGTTGCTGAAGAAGGAGAAATTTCTGGCTGCTACGCCTTTTGGGCATGGTTGAGACTAGGAAAAAGTATACTTTGGATTTTTCCAGGTATTTTAGCCCTGATTATCTTTGCTGTTGCTCTAACCAAAGTAGATGCTTCAAATGCTGGAAGAGTATACGCAGCTTATGGCGGTATTTACATTTTTTCATCTGTTGTTTGGTTATGGTTGACTGAAGGTGTCAAGCCGGATCACTGGGACTTACTGGGCGTTACAATTTCCCTGATGGGAACGGCTGTAATTTTGTTCGGTTCACATCGCCTTTAAAAGGCTGACATAATTATTAGACTTCTTGCAAAAGTCAATTCTATAAAAAGACGCTGCGCGTGAACAATCCGGGAAACCCTAATCCAGCAGTAGCTTCCCTCAAGAGAACTGCTCGCATTATCACCGTCCTCCGGGCGTCTACAAGTCGGGGAACCCTTCATGTGCAATTGTCCTGCTCTTAACTATTGAGCAAAGTTTACATTTCTCCACAATCGGTTGCCATACATTACACTTCATTGCAAAGTAAGAAGATTAGGCAAAACAACATGATAAGTATTGGTAATGTAAATCAACAATCGGGAAAGATTCAAGGAGAACACAGTGGCAATGGAATCAAATTTCAGAATCGGCGCAAATGCAGTGCATGATGATTTCAGTGAATATGTTGCCCATCTACAACTTCACATGGCTCTGCAATCTCGCAATCTGGTTCCAACCCTGAAACAGTCTTTGGAAGACAGCCGGGAGCAATTACTCCATCAAACCCAAGCCAATTTTGAAAAGCTAGCTTCTCGTAGAGCTATCTAGCCTATACAATTTTTAAATAAAAACAAAGTAAAACAAACATAAAAGCAGATTTTGTGAAAACAAGGCTAAAAGTGTTATCACGAAATCTGCTTGCTTTGCATCAAAATTTACGAAAATCACCCTTTTGGCTCAATAGAAAGGAGCTCAAAGCCGTTAAGATTATTATTGCAGCAGTTCCTTTGACCCAGTTACTATAGGCGCAATGGCGGCTCGAATGAAAATGGCCTCATTACTACCCCGAAATCTTAGCGTTGTGATCCGACAAGTCCAATACCGGGACTTGGATGGAATAGAACGTATAACTCAAGAGTCATTCTCCGCCCAAACCCCCCAGGGAGCGACTGATGCAACGCGGCAGATGCAATGGCTGCGGCGCTGGTATGGGTTGCTGAAGTTTTTGAATTGGTTTCCCAACCCGCTACAGTATAAGTTTTGTGCATACGTAGCAGAACAAGGGCGTATGCTTCTGGGGATGATCCAAGTATCCCCGTTTAATCGCACCCACAGCACTTGGCGTGTTGACCGCGTCATGCTAGAACGTGGGTCTGATAAGCAAGGAATTGGGTCGCAACTTTTGCGCTATTGCTTTGAGTCGATTGTGGAAGCTCGAACTTGGATTTTAGAAGTCAATGTCAATGACAAAGATGCATTGGCGCTATACCGTAAAAATGGATTTCAGCGCCTAGCCGAAATGACATACTGGGAGATAGAACCAGAGTTGCTTCAAGAATTGGCACAATCAGAGCCAGACTTGCCCAATCTACTGCCGGTAAGTAATGCTGATGCCCAACTCCTCTATCAACTTGATACATCATCAATGCCTCCTTTAGTACGGCAGGTGTTTGACCGCAACGCTGATGACTTTAAAACAAGTTTGTTCGGCGCTTTAATACAAGCTGTGAAGCAGTGGGTGACGAAAACAGAAGTCGTGAGTGGTTACGTTTTTGAACCCCAACGCAAAGCGGCGATCGGCTATTTTCAAGTACGACTTGACCGCAAAGGTCAACAGCCCCATATGGGAACACTGACAGTTAACCCAGCTTACACTTGGCTGTATCCTGAGTTGCTGTCTCAACTAGCACGGGTAGCACAGGATTTTCCTCCACAGGCTCTACAACTTACCTCAGCCGACTATCACCCAGAAAGAGAAGAGTATTTGGAGCGAATTGGCGCAAATCGCAGAGAACACACGCTGATGATGTCTCGCTCAGTGTGGCACAAACTGCGGGAGTCAAAATTTGTATCCCTAGAAGGAATTCAATTACCCGAAGTATTGCAAGGTTTACAACCCGCACGCAAACCCATTCCAGGTGGTATGTCATGGGTACAAGCACAGCAAGTGTCGCCAGAGAGAGTAGCGCAACCTAGTAAAAATACAGAAACTGTTGCATTTTCGTGCAACAACTGTAACTTGGAAGCATCTAGCCAAAGCGAGTCAGCAGATGCACAGCAGGAGTAATTCATAGTGGCTTTTGAACAGGGAGAAGCAGACAAGGAGACAAAGGGACAAAAAGACTTGGCGACAGGGGAACATCTCCCCTTGTCGTCCCCCTTACCCCTTGTGCCTGCATGCTCCGTGCAAAAGGAGTATATTTCCGCTTTGGGATTAGATGTTGGTCGCAAGCGTATTGGTGTAGCAGGATGCGATCGCACTGGTTTGATAGCCACTGGGATCACCACCATACAGCGCACATCGTTTGAGCGCGATGTGGAGCAATTCCGACAACTCGTCGCTGAGCGTCAAGTGCAAGTGCTAGTCGTTGGATTACCTTATTCTATGGATGGTTCTTTAGGGTTTCAGGCACGTGAAGTGCAGAAATTTACCAAAAGACTTGCCAAGGCTCTCAAACTGCCTGTGGAATATGTTGATGAGCGATTAACTTCATTTCAGGCAGAGCAGATGCTGATAGCAGAGAAGCGATCGCCCTCTCGTCACAAAGAATTGATTGACCGCAAAGCAGCGTCTCTCATCTTACAACAATGGCTGGATACAAGGCGAGCTAGCTCCAAAAGCACATTAGTCTCTGCTGATTAATAATGCAACCTTTTAACATGATATTCTGAAAATTATTAGCCAGCTGTACTCCTATTTAATTGATAATATGTTTCACAAGAAACAATCACGTCATTGTCAAAATTGCTGGTAGTTATAAATTATAGAGCTCGGCTATGTCACCCTCACAATTTCCTGAAGAAAATGACCAAACTCAAGCTGGTTCCATCACTTTGACTGATGACAAAGGGAGAAACCTGGAATGTTACATTGAGCATTCACTCACAGTAGATGGTCAAGAGTACGTTTTGCTTCTTCCTGTTGACTCACCAATAGAAATTTTTGCTTGGCAAGGTGATGGCGACGAAGAAGAAGCCATTTTAGTAGAAGATGAAGCGACAATTGATGAAATTTTTGACATCGCCCAAGCTGTTCTAGCTGAGCAAAATCTGTTCCTGAAACATACGGCTTATGCTCTGACTGTTGCAGGTGAGTTACCACCAGTGGAAGAGTCGGAACTGTTTACCCTAGAAATTGAAGACGAAGGGACAGATTTAGAGCCGGAGCAATTACAGCTACTATCGAGCTTTTACCACGAAGACCAGGAGTACGCAATTTACACTCCTCTCGATCCACTGCTGTTTTTTGCACGAATAGCTAAAACTGGTAAACCAGAATTACTGTCCCCAGAGGAGTTTCGTAAAGTCCAACCCTTGTTGGAAGAACATTTGTTTAATGAAGTCGAATAAGATGGAAAATTCAAAATTAAAAATTAAAAAAATTATAAATTTTAATTTTTAATGAAGAATTTTTAATTATCATCTTTTGTAAGATGAATTTTAAGCAAAAAAGTTGGAAGCGGTCGTTTCTATTGGGTGTCCTGCCGTTGACCCTTTTATTTTGTGGTTGGCAAGGTTGGGCGTGGTGGAGTTGGGCAATAGCACCAATCCAACCAGTAACAGCTGGTGCAACGGCAGATAACTCACTCAAAGGGCTACAAATTCAAATCCCTCCCGGAGCAGGATCACAGCAAATCGGTCGTGATCTGGAAAAGGCTGGTTTAATTCGCTCGCGCTTGGCGTGGAATTTGTGGGCGCGTTACCTGGGGTGGAAAGACCCTGAAGGTAATTTTAAAGCAGGAAGCTATGAACTTTCGCCCACCCAGCCTTTATCGGCGATCGCTCAAAAAATTTGGCGGGGAGAAGTGGTGCAAAATAGTTACACCATTCCCGAAGGCTGGTCATTGCGGCAAATGGCAGCTTATTTTGAGGAAAGAGGATTTTTCTCCGCCAAAGATTTTCTTGCAGCGACAACTCAAATTGACCGTAGCCAGTTCCCTTGGCTTCCCGCCAATCTACCCTCCTTAGAAGGATTTTTATACCCAGATACGTACAAAATTGCTAGTGGTGGCATCACTCCCCAAGATGTTATCAAACAAATGCTCAACCGCTTTGAGCAAGTTGCCCTGCCAGTGTATCGAAAAGAACGAAATCAGACAACGCTAGACCTCAAGCAGTGGGTGACTCTCGCTAGTATTGTGGAGAAAGAGGCAGTGGTAGCGAGTGAGCGACCCCTGATAGCTGGGGTGTTCTTTTCTAGGCTGCAAAAAGGTATGCGCTTGGAAAGCGACCCAACAGTTGAGTACGCTTTAAACATTCGTCAAACAGCAGATCAGCCTCTGACTTTGGCTCAAGTTCGCACTGCATCTCCCTACAACACCTATCTCAATCCTGGCTTACCACCCACTCCTATTGCTTCCCCAGGCTTAGCAAGTTTAAAAGCTACACTTGATCCAGAAAAAACGGATTACTTATATTTCGTGGCACGCTACGATGGTACTCATGTGTTCAGTCGTACTTTACAAGAACACGAAGCAGCAGTTACCAAAATCCGTAAAGAAAGAAGCGGTCAGTAGTCCTTTGTTTAAAGCCAATGACAAATGACAAATGACAAATGACAAATGACTAATGACTAATGACTAATGACGAATGACTAATGACTAATGACTAATGACTATGAGCTGGAACAATCTCTTACAGCCTAACTTGATTTTGGAAGGTTCAGTGTTGAACCTCACACCAGACATGATCCAAAAATACGGGCTGAAGGGGCTGGTGTTGGATGTAGATGAAACATTAGTACCAATTAGAGTAGCGTCAGCTTCTCCTGAATTGCAACAGTGGGTAGAGCAAATTCGTCCCTATGCAAAGTTGTGGTTGGTCAGCAATAACCTCAGCGAAGCCCGCATAGGTGGGATTGCTCGCTCTCTCAACGTGCCTTACTTCTTAGGTGCTGCTAAGCCCTCGCGGCGTAAGATTTGGGAAGCACTCCAAGCGATGAATTTGCCAGAACACCAAGTGGGTATGGTCGGCGATCGCTTATTTACTGATGTCATAGCAGGTAATCGCTTAGGAATGTTTACTATTTTGGTAGAACCAATTATCCATCCAGATGCTGCTCTGCGTTCCCATCCGATACGCAACTTTGAAGTTTGGGTATCTGAAATTCTCGGTGTCTCCATTACTCCTAAAACAAAAAGGTTTACAAAGCTTGACAAATAGTCAGGAAAGTAAATCTAAAGAAACAATTAAGAAACCTTTGTTTGGCAAAAAAATCGGGGATCATAATAAGTATAAATAACATGGGGTCAGCCAAATAAAGACCCTAGCCGATAACAAGTCAATATAAAAAACCAAAGCGCCAGTCTCAACATATAAAGGGACTGGCGCTTTACAATTGAGTCAATTCTCATGAGCTTTTTGTCATCAAACCAATGACTTATGACCAATGACCCTTCGGGTATGCCTACGGCACGCCTGACGGCGAACGCCAGATGCCTGCGGAGGGAAACCCTCCCGCAGCACTGGTCTCACTAATGACTAAAACGATAAACAAAAAGGTTTACAAAGCTTGACAAATAGTCAGGAAAGTAAATCTAAAGAAACAATTAAGAAACCTTTGTTTGACACAAAAATCGGGGATCATAATAAGTATAAATAACATCGGGTCAGCCAAATAAAGACCCTAGCCGATAAAAAGTCAATATAAAAAACCAAAGCGTCAGTCTCAACATATAAAGGGACTGGCGCTTTACAATTTAGTCAATTATCCTTAGTTCTTTGTCTTGACACTCCCCTGGCTAAAGCCGAGGGGATTCTTGTCTCGTCGAGCTGCCGTAAACCTTCGTGTCCCTATTCCCATTCGCCGAATGGTACACGGGCAATACCTAACCAAACATCCGCTACTACTGTACAAAATGTCGAGCCAGTTCACGAAAGACCTAGAGGGCATCTCTCCTCAAGCTTTCAGGTACTTTGCCGGAAGTGCCTGATTTAGTCTGTTCCTTCCTTTTCCCCAGGTTCCCGTGTGCCCCACGGTACGTTGTTTACAAAGCGTTTTCTTTACTAGGTTCACGCGCAATCGGTTAGATAGCGACTGGGTTTTGAAAGAGGACTTTCCCTACCCTCTTAGCATTATTATTTCCTAGCCAGTCGTGTGGAGACACCCCAGATTTGTATAGTCACGTGCTAGCGGTTATCCTACCTGTGCTATGCTATTAGTATAGGGTACGGTTCTTTAGTATGTCAACAGGAAAAGGCAAAAAAAGAGTAAAAAATATTCCGGTATTGTATGACCAGCCAAAAAAGAAGCGCGGTGTCTGGCTAACAGATACCGCTTGGCATTCAATACAAGAATCAGCCGTCAAACAAAAAGTTAGCGCTAGCGAGTATCTTGAAGAGTTGATTAGAAAATACAACATCACCGCAGGCTAAAGCCTGCGTCGGCGGCTTTCAACCCAAGCGCCTGAAGTACGAAGTACGGTGCTATGCACCTGCTTCTCAGGGGTTTTCAGCCTGCCGTCCTTATAAAACGAATGACTGATGACTCATGACTCATGACTAAAACAATTGTCGTCAAAATTGGCACTTCCAGCCTGACTCAACCAGAAACCGGACAACTGGCACTTTCCACGATCGCCACTTTAGCAGAAACCCTTTCACACCTACGACGGCAAAATCATAGGGTCATTTTGGTGTCCTCTGGCGCTGTAGGGGTAGGTTGTGCGCGGCTGGGTTTAACTGAACGTCCCAAGGCGATCGCTTTGAAACAAGCTGTCGCAGCAGTAGGGCAAGGCAGGTTAATGCGGATATACGACGATTTATTTACGACTCTGCAACAGCCAATTGCTCAAGTTTTGCTCACCCGCAGCGACTTGGTACAGCGCAGTCGTTACCTTAACGTTTACAATACATTCAGGGAATTACTGCAACTGGGGGTCATTCCGGTGGTGAATGAGAATGATACAGTCGCAGTGGAGGAACTGAAATTTGGTGATAATGACACCCTTTCTGCCTTAGTTGCTAGCCTAGTTGAAGCAGATTGGCTATTTTTGCTCACCGATGTAGATCGGCTTTACTCAGCCGATCCCCGTTCTGTACCCGATGCCCAACCGATTGCTTTAGTCAGTAACATCAAAGAATTAGCAGAATTACAAATACAAACAAGCACCCAAGGTTCCCAATGGGGTACTGGTGGTATGTTCACCAAAATTTCAGCAGCAAGAATTGCGATCGCTGCTGGTGTTCGCACCGTCATTACCCAAGGACGATACCCCCACAATATCGAAAAAATTTTACAAGGCGAACTCATTGGCACTCACTTTGAACCGCATCCTGAACCATCTTCTGCCCGTAAACGCTGGATAGCTTATGGTTTGGTTCCTGCAGGAAAACTCTATTTAGATGAGGGAGCAGTGCTAGCAATTTCTGGTGCTGGCAAATCCTTGTTAGCTGCTGGTATTACCGCAGTGCAAGGAGAATTTGACATTCAGGATGCGGTGCAATTGTGCGACAAAAACGGTCATGAAATTGCCAGAGGACTGGTAAACTACAGCAGCACCGAACTACAAAAGATTCGCGGGCGTCGTTCCAGTGAAATTGCCGCTATTTTAGGTTATGTTGGTGCGGAAACTGTGGTTCACCGGGATAATTTAGTTTTGACGTAGAAACCGATAAACCTACTTGAAAATAGAACTCAGAACTCCACAGCTAGGAACGCAGAAGAAAAAATAAATTTTACCCGACTACCGCCTATTGACTCAACCAAGTTCAGATTAAGGAAAAAAGCGCAATAAAGACTCGTACCATCTGATTTTCACTCCCCGTTTCCTCAATTCTTTTTTCGCAAAGTCCCGCACTTTCCGATCTCGATCTTTTTTTGCTCTATTCCTTAACACTGGCAGAATCTGGCGATTGTCAGGATATTGTTGGATAATTGCCGCAAGTGCTATTTGCCGGGGGTTGTTTTCAAAGTCGTAGTTGCGCTTAAAGGGGTCATTGACAGCAATATTGCATAAAAGCCCAAACATTCCTGGGTCATCTTTGAATGCTTTTGCTAACTCTTCGACTGCTGCTCTTCGCACATGATAATCTTCATCACTAGTGGCACGATTTTTGAGCCAGGATAATGTCTCTGGGTCATCTTTGAATGCTTTTGCTAACTCTTGGACTGCTGCTCTTCGCACAT
>NZ_CAWUDP010000070.1:0-55602 GCF_963920835.1 Scytonema sp. PCC 10023 | reverse complement strand
GCAGTGCGCTCAGTTGATTGATGCGGAGGTCGAGCGATTGCAGGTTGATGAGTTGTCCAATTTCCTGTGGCAGTGCGCTCAGTTGATTGTGGCGGAGGTGGAGCGTTTGCAGGTTGGTGAGTTGGACGATTTCCGGTGGCAGTGCGCTCAGTTGATTGTGGCGGAGGTGGAGCGTTTGCAGGTTGGTGAGTTGGACAATTTCCGGTGGCAGTGCGCTCAGTTGATTGCTGCTGAGGTCGAGCGATTGCAGGTTGGTGAGTTGGACAATTTCCGGTGGCAAACTGCTTAAGCGATTATCAACAACCTGAAGTTCTTCAAGATGATGAAGCTGTCCGATTTCTGCAGGTAAAGTACTCAGGTTATTCCCGATAGTACCAACAATATCGCCCTCGTCATTATATTTATATTTGCCGAGAATCAGTTTTTTGAGTTGAGTCAACTTGCCAATCTCAGGCGGTAAAACTGTCAACTGATTGCCAGAGAGGTCAAGTTCTGTTGCTCCCTCACTCGCCGCCTGTTCAATTACCCGCAGCAATTCTTCCTGGGTCATCAGCAATCACTGAGCTATTATTCAATATATTAAAGGTAGTCCAAATTCTACTGATAAGTCTTGCATCTACAAGTCAAGTATAGAGGTTGAAGCGTGGAAAAGTATAACAAGGCTATCGCTTCACCTTGATCGCTTCATGATTGTACTTCTAAACTCGAAAGTTGTCTATTGGAACACCAGTTGTGAGATTTAGAGGGCGATCGCTTCACCTTTGAGCTTGAACATTGGACTTTTAAAGCAGAAAGTTGCCCTTTGGAAGATCAATTGTCACCTTGAAAGGGCGATCGCTCCAAGAGTAAACTTCACCATTGGACTTCTGAAGTTGATAGTTGTGGTTTGGAACACGAGTTGTCAGGATAACAGGGCGATCGCTTCACCTTACAGCGTTTTTCATCTATTTGAACCACAATCTTTCGTAGGGGCGCAATGCCTTGCGCCCCTACAGTGTGGTCTATTTACCCGAAAATTGCTGTAATCGCTTCATGATTGGACTTATGAAGTTAATAGTTGTGATTTGGAACACCAGTTGTCAGGATAAGAAGGCGATCGCTCCAAGAGTAAACTTCACCATTGGACTTCTGAAGTTGATAGTTGTGGTTTGGAACACGAGTTGTCAGGATAACAGGGCGATCGCTTCACCTTACAGCGTTTTTCATCTATTTGAACCACAATCTTTCGTAGGGGCGCAATGCCTTGCGCCCCTACAGTGTGGTCTATTTACCCGAAAATTGCTGTAATCGCTTCATGATTGGACTTATGAAGTTAATAGTTGTGATTTGGAACACCAGTTGTCAGGATAAGAGGGCGATCGCTCTACCTGTAAACTTCACCATTCGACGCTTTCGTTGTCTGCTCCTGTAGGATATCCTAGGTCAATAGCTCCAGCATGGTGACGAAAGCGCTGACGTGCTGCTTCCTTTTCTGCCTCAGTCTGTTGTTTTTTCTGTAAGCCGTACTGTTGCTCAAGAGAAGTGGTTATCCACTCGGATACCGATATACCTGCAGTTTCAGCTTGTTGCTGCAAAGCTCTATAAGCTTCATCGCTCAGTTTTAGCGTTAAAACTTGTCTCACCGCACTCTCGCCTCCGCTAGTATATATATTCTCTGCGGCTACCCTAGCATAGGGGCAATTTTAACTTGCTGGCGTTGCTGAATTTAGTCATGAATTATGTTTGTAGATATTTGTGTAGTTTGATGCAAAATCCTTGTAGAGACGTGCCATGGCACGTCTTTACACAGCCATGAATTATAAATTCATATCTTGATTCAGCAACGCCAATTTTTGAAATAGTCAACATTGTCTACAGAATAGGTACGCAAGTATCGTAAAATTATCATCCATCCGGCATTTACCAACTTGTTGACGCCCATGTTTTGTGATTACCTGGTACAGATCCTGACTGCCCGTGTATATGATGTAGCCCAGGAAACACCACTGGAGTATGCCCCAAACTTGTCTGCACGGCTAAATAATAAACTGCTGCTCAAGCGGGAAGATATGCAGTCAGTATTTTCCTTTAAGTTGCGTGGTGCTTATAACAAAATGGCACAACTGCCGCCGGATCTGTTGGCACAGGGTGTAATTGCTTCATCTGCCGGAAACCACGCCCAAGGGGTTGCCCTCGGTGCTCGTCAGCTGGGAACAAGAGCTATTATCGTTATGCCGGTAACGACACCACAAATGAAGGTGGATGCAGTAAAAGCCCGTGGGGGAGAAGTTGTGTTGCATGGGGATACCTACGACGATGCCTATGCCTACGCCCGTCAACTGGAGGCAGAAAAAGGCTTAACTTTTATTCATCCCTTTGATGATCCGTATGTGATTGCTGGACAGGGAACGATAGGGATGGAAATTTTACGGCAATACCAGCAACCCATCCACGCGATTTTTGTGGCTATTGGCGGTGGCGGATTAATCTCTGGGATTGCGGCATACGTGAAACGGTTGCGTCCCGAAATTAAGATTATTGGCGTTGAACCAGTCGATGCTGATGCCATGCATCAATCTTTGAAAGCAGGGAGACGGGTGCGTTTGCCTCAAGTTGGTTTATTTGCTGATGGAGTCGCAGTGCGGGAAGTGGGTGAAGAAACGTTCCGGTTGTGTCAGCAGTATGTAGATGACATTATTTTAGTCGATACAGATGACACTTGTGCCGCAATTAAAGATGTGTTTGAGGATACACGATCAATTTTGGAACCAGCAGGGGCGCTGGCGATCGCCGGTGCGAAAGCCTACGTCGAACGGGAACAAATCCAGGGACAAACGTTAATTGCGGTTGCTTGCGGTGCCAACATGAACTTTGATCGACTCCGCTTTGTTGCCGAACGGGCTGAGTTGGGTGAACGCCGCGAAGCCATCTTTGCTGTAGCGATCCCCGAAGAACGGGGGAGTCTACGCAAGTTTTGTGAATGTATTGGCAAACGCAATCTGACTGAATTTAACTATCGCATTGCCGATGAAAAAGAAGCACATATTTTTGTGGGGGTGCAAATTCAAAACCGTGCCGATGCAGCAAAGATGGTTGAAACCTTTGAAGCCTGTGGGTTCAAAACCATTGACTTAACCGATGACGAACTGACAAAATTGCATTTGCGGCACATGGTTGGTGGGCGCTCTTCTCTGGCTCACAATGAATTGCTTTACCGTTTCGAGTTTCCCGAACGTCCTGGTGCATTGATGAAGTTCGTCGCTTCCATGAGCCCCAACTGGAATATCAGCGTGTTCCACTACCGCAACAACGGGGCAGACTACGGGCGAATTGTTGTTGGGATGCAAGTACCTCCCCACGAGATGGAGGAATGGCAAGCATTTCTCGATACACTCGGTTATCGGTATTGGGATGAAAGCCACAACCCGGCATATAAGCTATTTTTGGGGTAGGAGGCTAATCACCGATTAGATAGGGCAATCATGCCTTAGGGCGATCGCTGCTTCCGGTAAAGGAGCCTGCGTTGACTTCGATGGGGTGTAGTCATTTGTTAGGTTCGCCTCATGTAGCAAAATTATACACTGGCGTTTCAACAAACCGGACAGGCTCTTCTTGGTTCAGAATAATCTGCTGCAAGCGTTCTACTGTAGATGGACAAAAGAACTGCTCTCCAGTCTCTGGATTCACGCGAGCAGGCACATTTTCAATCACAAAAAACTTGCCATTCATCTCTAGGGAGTAAGTTACTTTTTGCTCCACTAGCATCTCATTGCAATCACTCATCATCGTTGATTCTCCTTGTTGTAAAGTTATTGCTCCATCGCTTGGCGTCAGGTTCGTAAACGGTGATGATTTTGATTAAGAAGGGCGAAGAGTGTCAATCATCATGTTATCTCGCACTAAGAGGTCTATCAGTGGAAATAGGAGCGCTCTACCGTATGCAGCACTCATTAAACGAGTGTTAGAGCGACAATAGTGATATAAGAAGTTTTATCAAGGCAGGCATAAGGCAATGGTGCGATTAAAACTGTGGCAATGGATCGTATTAGCAACACCGATCGCCTTGATCATCATTTTCTTGCTAGTATCCGCAGGGTTGCAAATTCACGAGTGGGGCATTAATTGGATCTGGGGTGTGTTCATCCTGATATTCGTCGGCTGGCGTTGGCTGCTAGCCAAATGGACTCGCTCTGCGGTAGAGCAGGTGGAAACCATAATGGCGCAAGTCAGCCAAGAACTGGAATCCACTGCGGATGATATGCCCCTACAAGGAACTGACGCCGCGAAGCAAGCAGAAGCCGCACTCCAAGAAATCCTGAAAACGGCACAAAGCGATCGCCCGATTTGGGAAGACTGGCAAACTTTTTGGCAGCGATGCCAGGATGTTGTGGTTGCGATCGCCCACATCTACAATCCTCAAGAAAAGTATCCCCTGCTGAACATTTACGTTCCCCAAGCTTACGCGCTGATCCGGGGAACAGTGGATGAGCTGGATCAGTGGATGCAAAAGTTATCCCCTGCCCTCAATCAAGTCACGGTTGGGCAAGCATACCAAGGATACGAAGTCTACCGTAAGTTGGAGCCATCCGCTCGTAAACTCGCTCAAGCATGGAACTGGGCACAGTGGCTGTTGAACCCGGTAGTGGCGGTGGCGAAAGTTGCCAGTCAGCGTTCCAGTAACCGAGCAACTGAGCAACTGCTGGTAAATTTGAGTCAGCTTTTGCGGGAAGCTGCCCTGAGAAACTTATGTCGGCAGGCGATCGCCCTCTATGGCGGTAGCACACTGCCCACTTCAGCATCCTCCGTTTCCACACCAATACCCAAAGCAAAGACTCAAACACTCCGAGACATCCTTGCCCAAGCAGAACCCACCGAGGCGGTTGAGCAAAAACCTGTTAATATTCTGCTCACAGGGCGAACAGGCTCCGGAAAAAGCAGCCTGATTAATACACTGTTTCAAGCAGATCTCGCAGCCGTTGATGTTTTGCCTAGTACAGATAAAATTCAAAATTACCAGTGGCAAACCCAAACCGGGGAAACTATGACACTTTGGGATACCCCTGGTTATGAACAAATCAACCGTGGTGACTTCCGCAAACTCGTGCTAGACTATGCCAAAAACGCCGATTTGCTGCTACTCGTCACCCCTGCTCTAGATCCTGCCCTACAAATGGATGTAGACTTTCTCACAGACATGAAGGCGGAAATTGCAGACTTGCCTGCAATTACTATCGTCACCCAAGTGGATCGCCTGCGTCCCATCCGCGAGTGGGAGCCACCTTATGATTGGCAATGGGGCGATCGCCCAAAGGAAATTGCCATTCGCCAAGCTACTGAGTATCGCGCTAAGCTTCTGGGCGACTTCTCTAATTTAGTTCTGCCCGTCGTCACAAGTGATAACAAAACGAGTCGAACTGCTTGGGGAGTAGACGCGCTATCGTTGGGGCTAATAAATGCGATCGCTCCTGCCAAACAACTGCGTCTTGCCCGCTTTTTGCGTAACCTCGAAGCCCGCACCGTCGCTGCTACCAAAATTATCGACCACTACACCTTCCAAATGGCAACAACCCAGGGACTAGCTGCAATGCTCAAAAGTCCCGTTCTTCAGTTCATTTCCACTGTATCAACCGGAGCGCCAACTCTGGCATATCTGCTAGCAGAGAAAATTCCACTGGAACAAACACCTGTTGTCATTGGTAAGCTCCAGATGGCATATGACCTTTTCTCGCTCTTAAATACAGGCAATTCTAACACGCTCAACTTTGACCTGCGATCGCTGTGGCCGCTGCTGCTGGAAAACTCTGCTTCACCTGATCGCAACGCTTGGGCATTTGGTCACGCTTTAGTAGAATACTGGACTAGGAATCTAACCGTTGAACAACTCCAAGAGCGATTTGAATACTATCTAAAGCTCTCTTAACTTGCTTATGTCACAGAGCTATTTAAATACGGCAATCATCATATTTGCCAGTAACTGTGCCAGCAGTGATAACACCGCAATAATCAACCCTATCAGCCACCGAATCCCTAATTTATTTGCTATCATTCCTCCTTTATACAGGTGGCGACTAAGCCAGAACATACCCAAAGGGTTTAGTGCTATTAGCAGGTAGGCTGTGAGTTGCGCATATTCATGATTGTGTGTTACCCATAACAACGCTAACCAGCAACCGCCACTTGCACCCAACCACCAGCCAGCAAATACTCCTACTGCAACGTAAAATGCTACTCCGAAATCACTTGTTTTCGTAAGATAGCACGTGACTTGGATGAGTAATATGATTGCAGCAATCGATAATGCAGCTCCTGTCACACTCCCAACTACTACTGCCAAATATTCACTTAAGGGCTGCAAAATTGAAGCATTAATCATTTTCCCATTCTCACTATACCTAGATATTTGCACTAGTGGGTCGTCGTGGTAAACCAGAAGAATTAGTTGGTTCCGTGGTATTTTTAGCATCAGATGCATCGTCATATATCACGGTTACTGTACTTTTTGTCGATGGCGGTTATACTGCTGCATAGCTGGAATTGAATGGTTGGTTTAAATTTGTAATCAGATGAGCGCTTAAGTTAAACATGACTCAAACCCTAACTCCAGCCACACCACCTTTTGAGGGTTCTCACCTCGTTCTATATGACGTCAGTTGGGAAATGTACGAGCAGCTTTTGGAAGTTTTTGCTGAACGTTCAACACCTCGTATGACTTACTACAAGGGAACTTTAGAACTGATGACCCCTCTACCAGAACATGAAACCTATAGCTGGAATCTTGCACGGCTCATAACTGTACTTTCTGAGGAACTCGCTTTAGAAATTAGGGGTTTAAAATCTACAACTTGGCGTTCGAGACCGAAGGCTGTTGGCAAAGAAGCAGATGAATGTTTTTATATCCAAAATGAAGCTGCTGTTCGTGGCAAATTAAAAATTAACATCAAAGTTGACCCACCGCCTGATTTAACAATTGAGATTGATGTCACCAATTCATCAATGGATAAGATGGCTGTTTATGCTGAACTTAAAGTGCCGGAAGTTTGGCGATTTGCTGATGGTCAACTAACAATTCATATTCTGACAGATGCTGGTTATATTGAGTCTGAAACAAGTTTGGCTTTTGGCTCGTTTCCTGTAAAGGAATTAGCACAATTTATCCAGCTAGACTCTCAAAAAGGTGAGAACGCTAGAATGCGAGAATTTAGAGCATGGGTGCGTTCACAAACCTAAGGGCAAATTTATCCATAATATTCAACTTTTATTACTTGGGTATTTATATGGACAGAACAGCAACTGATTTTCAAAACCAGTGGAATGCAGAACTCTACGATAGTAAACATTCTTTTGTTTCAGAACTTGCGGCTGATTTAGTCGAATTACTCTCCCCAAAACCCGGACAATGTATTCTCGACTTAGGTTGCGGCACAGGTCATTTAACTCATAAAATTGCTAGCAAAGGAGCAGGAGTTATCGGCATTGATAGCGCTCCCACAATGATTGAACAAGCTCTTCATAACTATCCACAGATAGATTTTTCTGTGGTTGATGCCAGAAATTTGCCATTTACAGAAAAATTTGATGCTGTCTTTTCTAATGCTGTACTTCATTGGATTAAAGAAGCTGAAGAAGTTGTCATTGGTATAAACAAGGCACTGAAACCAGGTGGGCGGTTTGTGGCTGAATTTGGTGGCAAAGGCAATGTAAAAGCTATTGTTACCGCTATTTATAACGCCTTACAAAAGGCTGGTTATCCTGCTGATGCAGGATTAAACCCTTGGTACTTCCCCAGTATTGGCGAATACGGAACCTTACTAGAAAAACATGGCTTGCAGTTAACTTTTGCAACTCTTTTTGAACGTCCAACACCTTTGGACGATGGAGAACAAGGGATGCAAAACTGGCTGAAAATGTTTGCAAATAGCTTTTTTAATGGATTATCTGTTGACGCTCAGATGAGTATCTTAACTGATATCGAGAATCAGTTGCGTCCAACTTTATACAAAAACGGTAGTTGGTTTGCAGACTATAAACGTATTCGAGTCATTGCAATGAAATAAAGTTATTAGTCATGAGGCTAAGAATTGCAGCATTATAAATAACCACAACTGGTGACAAGCTAATCTCAGTGGCATTATGGTTAGGGAGTACCAAAAAATAAATTATCCATTATGTAGGGTGGGTTAGGCGCACGACAGTTGAGGTTTTACATACAGGACTTGCATTGCGCCGTAACCCACCATTGTTTTGGAGAGTACTACAAATTACAGATTTTTTTTAATTGGAAGTCCCTTAATCATTGCTGATGATTCAAACAAAGTATAGAAAAATGTTTAGATAATAATTATACATATTTTCAGTAGTTATTAGGTTCGCGATCGCCGTAATTATCGGTACTTAAGGCATTGGTAAAGGAACACCATTTTTATGACAATACAGTTTTTTGTAGAGACGAGAGGTGGCGCGTCTCTACATTGTCTTACTGATAAGGGTTTTGATCTTATCTGAACCCTATTGATTTTTATGAGCATAAAAAATGACTGACATAAAAAATTTATGCTCTAGTTTTAACTATAAGTAAAATTAAATACAAAACAGCAAAATGTATAATATTGCTTTTTTTGTTCGCTAAAAATAGCGAGAATTTACTGATAATTCAATTTCGGCAAATTCTCTACATTAAGATTTCTAACTGAAGGCAGAGGGCTGTTACATTATCTGCATCTAAGCTGGCATTAAGAACCAAAATTATTTCTTACCTTCAGTTGTTATCAATTTTTTGAATAACTTTTTGAATCACTATGTCTATTAATCTTATTAAAGATGACGACATCAAGACGGAGAAAAACCGTCCTTCTATAGAATTAGATCTTGCTCTGTCTATATTGAGACTTAAAAGTGGTATTTGGTTCATTGGAATTCCATCTTTTCTTTTTGGGATTACTGATAGAAGTCTTGCTGCTTTTGCTGATGGATATTTATCTCCTATAGAAATCATACACATATTTACAGCCTCATTCTTTTTCTTGACTTGGTTGTATTTAAAACCAGAGCAGAGTTTTGATGTGAATGATGTAGAGAGCATTCAAAGTTATCTACATCAATCCTATTTATGTCCGACTCAAGGCAGCAAGTTTGAGTTAAAGAAGCGGCATATGATTAGCCAGGAGTACCTTTTACCTTTTCCTTATGTCTGCCAAATCTACCATCTGTTGAATTTAAAACATTTGGAAAGTATTCACAAGTTCAGCCTGAATAACTTGAGAGTAATAAAGGTTAGCAATGTCCAATCTACGTCCATTGGGGGAATGATCACATTTCAAACAATCTTGGATTCTCCAGTTAATATTTTGAGAATTTGGAGACAACCAATTGTTGAAGTAGATTTAATATTGCATAATCCATACACCGTAGAACTGAGTATTCCAGTCTACAGAGACAAAAGAATAACTGTCATGTTTTATGCCTGCCCATTAACAGAAAACGAGCATTATTTCTTCATTGAGATCTACAGTGACCTAGAGTGGCCCAAACCCATATTGCAAATTCTCTTGCACATTGCCTCTTGTTTGACTTTGTTTGAGGATTTGCCTTACTTACGGAAACTGGCTGAGAGAAATATAGGTCATCTAATGAACCGAAACAGGATTTCAAATCACGAAACGATGTGGCTTTTTAACAGATTTGTTGAGCTACATGGTTCGACTGTAGAAATGCCCAAATTAATTGAAGCAAGCAAATGAAATCCTAAGTCATGACTACCGAGTGCTAAGTATATCAAATGTAGCACTGCTTATATCTTGCAAGAGTTGCAACAGTGACTCGGCGAAGCCTCCAAACCCTCGTTACCAGGTTGAACCTGGTAACGAGATATTAGAGCCTCTGGCTCTTGTTGGGTGCAAGATTTGAGACTCGGTACTTATCTATGCTCGTGCCAACAAAGGAGCCGCTGCAAGCAGGGTTTTTGTATATGGGTGTTGCGGATTGCCAAAAATCTGTTTAGTGGGACCAATTTCTACAATCTTGCCACTGTTCATCACGGCAATTCTATCACACAAAAACCGCGCTAACCACAAGTCATGAGTGATAAACAAATACGTTAACTCAAATTCTTCTTTCAACTCCAACATCAAGTCCAAAACTTGCGATTGTACGCTAGCATCTAACATACTGACTGGTTCATCGCAGATGAGCAGCTTAGGACGAGTAATCAAAGCACGGGCGATCGCAACTCTTTGCTGCTGTCCACCAGATAAATCTGAAGGATAACGCTCATAGTAAACGGATGGTGGTTTTAACCCGACTTTTTCCAGCATCAACAGCACTTCTTGTTTTGCCTTTGCCCCATCGGCTAGCTTGTGAATCAGCAAAGGGTCAGCTATACTTTGTCCTACTGTCATCGCTGGATTTAAGCAAGCATGCGGATCTTGAAACACCATTTGGATTTGCCGCCTAGAAACACGCATTTCTTGGCGCGACAGATGAGTTAAATCTTGTCCCAAAAACTCGACTTTACCCGCAGTTGGACGAATAAGTTGCAATATTGTCCGCGATAACGTACTTTTACCGCAACCTGACTCCCCAACCAATCCGAGAATTTCTCCTGGATAAAGTTCTAGGTTGATTCCATCCACTGCTTTAATCGTCTGATTTTGCTGTTTCAACAGTCGTTCTACAATGTTGGGTTCTAAGGTGTAATGCTGTTTTAATTCTAGGATGCGTAAAATCGGGGTTCGGGGATCAGAGATTGGTGATTGGGAAGAATGTCCTCCAGTCTGTAATATCAAGTCTCCAGTGGCAGTTTCATCCACTGTTTGAATATGCAAAGCTGCTTTTAGGAGAGACTGGGTGTATTCGTGCTGGGGTTGCTGGAACACAGCTTTTGAAGAACCCATTTCCACCATTTTGCCGTAGTACATCACCCCAATGCGATCGCAATATTCGGCAACCATAGCCAAATCGTGGGAAATTAACAGCAGTGCCATATTTTCTTCGCTGCACAGCCGTGTGAGTTCCTGCAAAATCTGTGCGGAGACGGTGACATCCAAGCTTGTGGTGGGTTCATCCGCAACAATTAACTTGGGGTTCAGAAGTAAGGCTAGGGCGATCGCGACTCTTTGGCGCATTCCTCCGCTAAACTCATGAGGATACTGATGCCAACGATTGGCAGGAATTTTCACCTTTTCTAAAGTGCCGATCGCTTTTTCCTTGGCTTGTTTGCTCGATAATTGCGGTGAGTGAGCCTTTAATGTTTCTAGACAGTGGTTGCCTATACTCATCAACGGATCGAGACGCGTCATCGGATCTTGGAACACTAATGATACTGCTTCTCCCCGGAATTTTCGCAACTGTTCCGGCGTCATATCAAACACTGAACGCCCTTGAAACGTCACGCGTCCCTCAATTTGGCTAGATGGCGGTAGCAACCGCATTGCAGCCCGCCCTAGGGTGGACTTACCGCACCCTGACTCTCCAACCAATCCCATTCTTTCACCTGGTTGCAATGTGAAGGATACACCATCTATCGCCCACCGAGGTTCTTCATGACCATGATGAGGATAGGCGACTCGTAAATTTTCAATACAAAATAAGGCTTCACTCATAATTAGTTATTCAGCTTTTAAATTTTAAAATTAAGATAGTGTATCACGTTACATACGTCAGGGATCTTACCTAAGTATTTTTTTGAGAAGAATACAAAACGTAAATAAAGTTCATCATAAATTCACTGATAAATCCAGGGGATTCAGTATCAACCAATCCCTTGATATCCACGGATATTTTCGGATACTTTTACCACCATTGGTAACTGGCTTATAAAGTATTCATACTGTTTTTTGATGGTTCCGTTCCGAGTTTTTTATTGGTCAAAATCTCAAATTTCAAGAATTCTTGACTTTACCTCTTGACTTTTTACGAAATTTACGACAAATTGTGCCAATTAAATATGTAATGATGACTACAAATAGAGGAGGAATATGAACCAAAAAAGTTAAGATTTTTTCATTTTCAATTTTTAATTTTTATTTGTCATTTTTTCTTGTGCGAGTGCTTGCCCTGCTGGTACTTTCTATTGCAATATGGCATTAGAGTATTCAATGAGAGTTGTCAGGCGATCGCCGATGGCATCAAGTCTATGCCTGGCGGTGGAAGCTTGCCGCGCTCCTTGGAGAAATATCACATCTATTTCCAGTAGCCGCAGCTGCTTACTTATCTCCGTCTGATAAGACTGTAACCGACCCTCATCGATACTGTCTGTGTCATTAACTAAAGGCACAATCTGCTGCTGAAAAAATTGCTGCAACGATGTCACACTCTGCCGCAGTTGGGGAGCATCTACTTTGGTAGCCGTGACATCTGAATGCAATTGCTTCAGCAATATGTTCAATGCGTTGTATTTCTCGCGAGTTAGAGACATCAAGTTCTTCTTGAGATACTATTAAAATCAAGGTAATGTCAAGAAATTTTTCTAATAGGTTAAACTTTCCTAAATTTTATTTCCGAATCTCTCGCCTCATTTAGAATTTGGGGCTGGATTTGGTATAAATCCATTTTCCCAACTATGATGCTAGACACCCGCACTGGAGAATCCACTCCGCACAAAAATGCGAGAGTGTGTGTGTCATTTACAGCTTGTTCTGACGGCGAGACCGTCAAGATTTTCCACTTTTGGACTTTAGTAGTAATCACGTAGGCGCGCCTATTCTATCTATGAGCAGCACTGTATTAACTTCCAGAATTGATATTACCCTTCCGGAATGGCTACAGATTTGTCTAAAAGGGTCATCTGTACAAAGCGCCGAAGCAGAAGATGACCGAAGACAAAGCGATATGGGTTTGATTTGTCGAGCATTTGATTTTGCCTATCAGTTGCATCAAGGTCAGTACCGCAAGTCAGGAGAACCATACATATGTCATCCTGTCGCTGTTGCTGGAATGCTACGAGATTTAGGGGGCAGTGGTGATATGATAGCAGCTGGATTTCTCCATGACGTAGTGGAAGATACAGATGTCACCATTGAAGAGATAGAGCAGCGCTTTGGTAAAGAAGTGCGACTATTAGTAGAAGGTGTGACAAAGCTTTCTAAAATTAATTTCAAAAGCAAGACCGAAAGTCAAGCAGAGAATTTTCGTCGAATGTTTCTGGCAATGGCGCAAGATATTCGAGTGATTGTCGTGAAGTTAGCAGACCGCTTGCACAATATGCGGACTCTGGAACACCTTCCTGACGAAAAACGCCGGCGGATAGCTTTGGAAACACGAGAAATTTTTGCCCCCCTAGCGAATCGGTTGGGAATTTGGCACATGAAATGGGAACTGGAAGATTTAGCTTTCAAGTACCTGGAACCAGAAGCTTACCGTCAAATTCAGGAGTATGTCGCCGAAAAACGGACGGCGCGGGAAGAGAGATTAACAAAAATTGCCCAAACTTTGCAGACTCGGCTAGTGGAAGCGGGAATTAAGTGTCTGGATATTAGTGGGCGTCCGAAGCACCTCTACAGCATTTACCAAAAAATGCAGAGGCAAAACAAAGAATTTCACGAAATTTACGATCTAGCAGCATTGCGAGTAATTGTCAACAGCAATGAGGAATGTTACCGGGCTCTAGCAATTGTTCATGATGCTTGTCGCCCCATTCCTGGTAGATTTAAGGATTACATAGGATTGCCCAAACCTAACCGTTACCAATCATTGCATACTGGAGTCATTGGTCCGTGGGGTCGTCCTTTAGAGGTGCAAATCCGCACACTGGAAATGCATCACGTCGCTGAGTATGGAATTGCGGCTCACTGGAAGTATAAAGAAACAGGAGGCTCGAATAATACCCATTGGACGGCATCAGATGACAAGTTTACCTGGTTGCGCCAGTTGTTGGAATGGCAAAATGACCTCAAGGATGCTCAAGAATATCTGGAAAGCATCAAGGATAACTTATTTGAAGACGATGTTTATGTTTTCACTCCTAAGGGAGATTTGGTTGCTTTAAATCCTGGTTCTACAGCTATAGATTTTGCCTATCGTATTCATACAGAAATTGGAAACCACTGTGCAGGGGTGCGGGTAAATGGGCGGATGGTACCACTTTCAACACGGCTGCAAAATGGTGATATCGTAGAAATTGTCACGCACAAAAATGGCCACCCCAGTTTGGATTGGTTAAATTTTGTCAGAACTTCGGCGGCGAAGAATCGGATTAAGCAGTGGTACAAGCGATCGCGCCGGGAAGAAAATATTGCTCGTGGTCGGGAATTGTTAGAAAAAGAATTGGGTAGATCTGGTGTGGAAAACCTGATTAAGTCCCAACCGATGCAGATAGTTGCAGAGCGATGTAATTATCATTCAATGGAAGATTTACTCGCCGCTTTGGGTTATGGTGAAGTGACGCTGAATTTGGTGCTAAACCGTTGGCGAGAACTCGTCAAAGCACAACAACCTATCGTGGCGACACCCCAAATTCCTACGAAAGAGGCGGCTTCAACAGCCAAAGCTTTGCGAGATATCCCACCAACTACCTCACGCACGAGTGAGCCAATAGTTGGGGTAGAAGGGTTAGTATATTATCTGGCAAAATGTTGTACTCCTATCCCTGGAGAATCGATTATTGGTGCCGTGACGCGAGGTAGAGGCATTTCAATTCATCGTCAAGGATGTCATAATTTAGAAACTGTGGAGTGCGATCGCCTAGTACCAGTTCATTGGAACTCAGCAAGCGAACCCCAAAGCCGTCCTCAGACTTACCCCGTGAATATTCAAATTGAAGCGCTAGATCGAGTGGGAGTGCTAAAGGATATTCTCTCTCGCTTAAGTGACCAGGGGATCAACGTGCGCTATGCTCAGGTAAAAACTGCTAATGGTCAACCGGCATTAATGGACTTGGGGATCGAGATACGCGATCGACCACAACTCGAACAACTGTTCACCCAAATCAAAAAACTTAGCGACATTCTTAATATTCGTCGCGTCGGTCAGATTGATGAGTAGTCAAGAACTAGGGGTGTAAGGGTGTAAGGGTGTAAGGGAAATGCTTTGGGGCGATCGCCCCCATACCCCTACACCCAACGAGCGTTGCGGGCTTGGTCAAACTCATTCGTAAATTGTCATTCGTAATTCGTAATTGAGTTGATCGTTACGAATTACGAATTATAAATTATTTGGAACTTTTTACTGCTAAAGAAAATCCCTAAAGTTAAATAAGATTTGGTTAATAAATACATCGGCTACTGTATAATAACAGGCTCAACCCTAAGTGCAAACTCCTAAAAACTTAAGTTTAGTCTAACCTCTGGAGGAAATTTCTATGAGGGACAAGCCACTTATGCTCTCTATGCTAGCTATGATTATAGTTTCTGGGCTAGCAACAATAACTGTAGTGTTAGTACAAGAGCCAGTTCGCACGGCTTCTACTGAGATCGCTGATTCTGAATCGACTTCCAAAGACTTTACAAAGACAACAACACAAGAGATTGCGAAACTGGAGATACAGCGTGCAATGCTAGAGCCTGTATTTACACCAGATGCTTCAATTATCGAAAAAATTGAATCTCAGCTTGGACGCTTGCGGCAACGCCTTTCACAAGTACAGCCAGATGGCAATCAAGCAGCTGTTAATCAAGCTGTATTTGAAGCTATCAAAGCGAAGATTGCAGAACTAGAAGTCAAGCGAGCATTGCTAGAGCCTGTATTTACGTCAGAAGCCCCAGTCATGCAAAAAATCGACTCTCAGATTGGAAGCTTGTCGCAACGCATTGCAAAAATACAGCCAGACAACAAAGTCGCTGTCAATGATGCTGTATCTGAAGCTATCAAAGCGAAGATTACAGAACTTAAGGCAAAGCGTTCCTTGGAAGCAACTCAAGACTCCTCCACATCTCCAAACTTGGCTTCAATAGACTCTAAGCTTAAAAGCTTGGAAAAACGTCTTGTCCGTCGTTGACATCCTCCCCACTCGAAGCATTACTTGAGCGGTGGGAATTCACATCAAATCCGGATGAAGGACTAAACAAAGTTGATATAGCAATCCTAAATCATAAGTCCTACGGGCTGCCTTCGGCTACCTGAGAAACAAGATCCCCGACAACTTTTACGAAGTCGGGGATCTGTGGCTTTCAATTCTCACAAATCAAATAGCATTACTATAGAAATTATCAAAGTGCCAATCTTGTGATCACAAGAATTAAGAAAGACCTACAGCATCTTTGGGAAAGAAACCCGTAGACAAATCGATATTTTGTGTGTAATTTTGTATTAGTGATATATATGAAAATTTAATTTTTTTGCAATTTAAATATTAAAGTATTTATCAAAATCATTAGAAAAATGAGATTCCGGGTAAAGACAACTCAATGGCTTGTAGTTTTTTTGGCGTTTGTTGGTTTTACATTGGGGCTGTTTCTGAAAAAAGTAGAGTTTTTCCAAGAAAAGACAACCTCAAAACCAGAAACAGCTATTTCTAGTCAATATTCAAATTTGCAACCTGAGGTCAAGACAGTAACATCAAATCCAGAGACGGTGTCTAGCCAAGATTCAAAGTCACAGCCTCAGCTCAAGACAGCAACGCCAAGTCCAAAGGCTACGATCTCCACTCAAGCTTCAACATCTCAACCTCAACACAAGACAAACCAAAAGAGCCAACCAGAAATCAAGACAACACCAAATCCAAACACGCCTATCTCCACTCAAGCTTCAACATCCCAACCTCAAGACAAGACAAACCAAAAGGGTAAATCCCAAAAGACTCCTAGTGAGCCAGTGAAAACCACTGCGGCTTTTAGGGCTTACAAACCTAGATACGAGATTGCTTGGGCGAATCCAACTAACTATGGAGAGCGGTTTACCACAGACGTGTATGGTAGACCTGTCAACAATCAGCCAATTATAGTGCTTCATGAAACCGATGCACCAGCCTCCAGTGCCGTTAATTTCTTTAAAAGCCCTAACGAGGACGAGAATATTCAGGCAAGCTACCATACTATGATTAAGCTGGATGGAACAGTTGTTTACATAGTCCCTCCAGAAAAGCGAGCCTTTGGTGCGGCTAACTCAGTGTTTGATGGACCACTCGGTTCAGAAACTGTCAAGACTAATCCGCTGCTACCCGCGTCTGTAAATAACTTTGCTTATCACGTCGGCTTAGAAACCCCGCCTTCCGGTATAGGGAATAACGAACAAACCCATAGCGGCTACACAGATGCTCAATACCAATCTCTTGCTTGGCTCATTGCTCAAAGTAATGTTCCAGATCAAAGGATTACAACTCATAAATTAGTGGATCGTTCAGGTCAAAAAATCGACCCTAGAAGTTTTGATTTCAATAAGTTTTTGAACATACTTCACTCCTTCCGTGGTGTGGTTTCAATCAATTAAAGCTAGCCACTTCCACAAAACGTTCAATAGCCAAGCTTTTACGATTTTGTGAAGCGTTGCTGCTGTTAAGTCGCTCTCATTGTTTTATTTTGACTACCACTAGCCAAGATCCGACCCTAAGGACTAAATGCAACTGACTTCCCAACACGACTAACTATAATTACCAATTATAGAAGAATTTATCAGTATTTACACGAGTAAAGTAAGTCCAAAAATCAAGCCTTACCTGCTTAAAAAATTGAATTTAACCGAAAAAAAACAAAATGGTCAAGAGGGGTCAAACCCCCTGACCATTGATTAACCAAGTTTTACAACACACAACCACACACAATTTAGTGGGGTCTTTTACCATCTTAAACAATCTTGGGGTTTTGGTCTAGATTTTTACTGCCACTACCTGCTATTGACATTTTTCTTATTGACAGTTCTTAGCAGAAACTGAAATGAAAATTATAGCCCTTCTCGTTTAGATGAAGTAATTATTTATCTATGTTCCATGAGTGTCCATCAGTGGTTTCATCGTCTAACTCACAAAACTTTGCGAGAAGCTGAGGAACAATGAGCTTTATAAACCAAGTCTTATGAACGCTACGCTAGTTCTAATTTTTTTTGAAATTGACCAAAATATCAAACTTCTAGTAACAAAACAGTAATAAATCACACAATTACCTCTCAAGAGGAACTATGATCTAAAACCGTTGGGTCTATAAACCAGAAGCGACTCATTGACACAACTGTTTGCTGATTGTACTTGCGACATCAAGGTGCAACGAGTACTTTGAAAGTACCCTGTGAGGTACTGTCTTGTCTTAACAGGCAAATCTGAAAATAGAAAGTAGAAAATACCAGGTGTTTGTCGTTTGCAGTCATTCTCTGCTCCTTGTCAATAGAGAGTAAGAGCCACTGTTTTTCATCACTTATCTCAAAAAGGAGAACATCTTTAAGATGGCTCGAAAAAAGAAAAAATCTGCTGGGTTTGAATGTGACCATCAAATTTACTCCAGATGCCCTATCTGTTGTATTTTGCCACCCCATATACTTGAACACGTTGCAGTGAATGGTAACCAAGAGCAGCGTGAGTGGGCGTTTCGCACATTAAATGTTTCGGCACAATTTCGCGGACGACGGAACGTAATAGGTGGTGTCAATTTTGCGGTTTCCCCTGGTCAGAAGCGCCGTACCATTTTTGATGGTAAAAATACTGAAGAACTCCCTGGGGTACTTGTGCGTGGAGAAGGCGATCCCCCCAGCAAAGATGAGGCGGTGAACGAAGCCTATGATGGGGCTGGCGCAACTTATGACTTGTTTAAAGAGGTTTTTGAGCGCAATTCTATTGATGACAAGGGACTGCGTTTAGACTCTACCGTGCATCACAGTGTGAAATATGACAACGCCTTTTGGAATGGCGACCAGATGGTTTATGGTGATGGCGATGGAGATCTATTTCAACGCTTTACCAAATCCATAGATGTTATTGGGCATGAGTTAACTCATGGGGTTACTCAGTATGAAGCCGGTCTCATCTATTTTGGAGAATCTGGGGCACTTAATGAGTCATTCTCTGATGTTTTCGGCTCTCTAGTCAAACAGCGAGTCAAAAAACAAACTGCGGATCAGGCAGACTGGATCATTGGAGAAGGTCTATTTACACCTAAGGTCAAAGGCGTGGGTGTTCGGTCAATGAAAGCGCCAGGAACAGCATACGATGACCCAGCGTTGGGTAAAGACCCCCAGCCAGCGCATATGAAAAACATCTACAAGGGTACTCAAGATAACGGCGGTGTCCATATCAACTCGGGTATCCCTAATCATGCCTTTTACCTAGCGGCGGTGGAGATTGGCGGCTTTGCTTGGGAAAAAGCTGGTAAAATATGGTACATAACTTTACGCGATCGCCTGCGCTCTAAAGCCAATTTCAAACAAGCAGCCAATACAACTATCCAAGTGGCTGGAGAACTTTACGGTCAAGCAAGTAAAGAACAAAAAGCAGTGCAGAATGCTTGGCAAAAGGTAGGAGTTCTTTAAAATTATGAATGATGAATTATGAAACTTTTAACGTCTCATAATTCATCATTCACTGTTGTTACTTCTTGCTAAACTGGGAGATATTATTCTCCCAGTTTTTACTATCTCTTGCAAAAAATGGCAAGACGGAGAGCAAGAAAATGCGGATATCATTTGAACGCGCGGGTGGTTTTGCTGGGATAAGCAGAACAAAAACTGTCGATACGGCAGACATTCCGGCAAATGAAGCCGACCTACTCCCCCAATTGGTAGAAGCCTCAGATTTCTTCAATTTACCCGAAAAAATCACAGCTTCTACCGCTCAGGCTGACCGTTTTCAATACACGTTAACGGTAGAAGACGAGGGGAGAAAACACACAGTCACCGTGAGTGAGGCTGCTTTACCAGGAACGTTAAGACCCCTGATTGAATGGCTGCAAAAAAGATAGAAGAAAAAAGAATGAATTTACAAAAAATGCTTAACTCTTTCATCTGGATAAGGACGAAAGAATTAAGCATGAAAAAAGAAAAAATTCTTCTGTCTTTCGGCTTCTTTCTTCTTTATTTTCACAACGGTTGCCAAGCCTGTTCTTTATATCCATATTGAAAGATTTCTGGATGCAGAATTTCCGCCAAAATTTCTAGGGAATCTACGAGTCGTGGTCCTGGACGATTGAAGTAGGAATTGCCATCTGTGATGTAAACTCTGCCACTTTGGACAGCGTGCAATTGTTGCCATTCTGGACGTTGGCTGAACAATTGGGCTTCTTGGCGGGTACGATTTAAATCAAACCCGCAGGGCATAAAAATGATGGCATCTGGATTACTAGAAATAAGTGTTTCCCATTTTAAAGGAGTAGAAGATTGACCTGTCATGGTTAGTAGTGGTTGTCCTCCTGCTAAGGTAACAAGTTCAGGAATCCAATTAGCAGCAACCATCAAAGGATCAGTCCACTCGATGCAAGCAACCGTGGGAAGATGCTCTGTTTGAGAAAGACCTTGTGTTTTTTGGTCTACGATCTTCACCCGCGCTTCTAAGTTTTCTATCACCTGTAGCGAGTCTACCCCAAACACGTTAGCGACTCGTCGAATATCCTCCCAAACATCGTTGAGAATATTTGGTTGTAGAGAAATAATCTGAGGTGAATTATTGGTGAGAGTAGCAACTGCTTGTTCAACATCTTTTAAGCTCACGGCACAAACATCACATTGATCCTGGGTAACGATGTGAGTGGGCTGTAACTTTTCTAAAACATCTGTTTTGATTTGATAAATGCTTAGGGCAGATTGCAACAGATTATTGACTTTATCGTGAATTTCGCCACTAGGAGCAGCGCTATTTATCCGCGCTTGAGTGCAAACAGGACGGTCTTTGATTTCTGGGGGATAATCACATTCGTGCGATCGCCCGACAATTGCATCAGTCAACCCGAGTGCTGCTACAATTTCTGTTCCACTTGGAATTAGCGAGACAATTCTCAAACTGCCATCTGTCATCTCAACCTCCATAACAGCTGCCATTGCTTTAATTTTCCCAAAATTCCACAAGATAGCAATCTTTCTCTAGGTCAGTGCTTGACACTCTCCTTTGCTACGCTACGGAGATTCTACACTCTACGTCGCAACTTGCTCAACCAGGCTTGCGCCAAAAAGAGTAGAGGTCACGACTCCTGTAGCGTTACTTCGGGATTGCCCAACACTCACGCTTTTGCAAGATTCAGAATATTTATCGCTGCATTCACATCTCTTTGTAGCTCGCAACCACAAGCACATTTATGGGTACGAGTTGAAAGAGATTTTTTTACAATTGCACCGCAATCTGAAGACTTTTGAGATGTCATCCTAGGATTGACAGCAGCAACTGTTGTACCGAACTTAACAGCAAAATATTCGCTCCCAACGACGAAATAGAGTCCAAGCCACATCATTGATTGACTTGGCAAGGCAGTAGTTTCGTACCATGCCTTTGACATTCAAGTCTTCATAGGCTACTAAGGCTGTACCCAGTGCATACGTTACGCGCTACTCTCTTAGCGTGTTCATTCCGTTGCCTACTTACTCTTAAATGCTTTTTGGCATATCTGAGTCTAGCTATTCGTCGTTGGTTTTTACCTTTCTCCTTTTTGTAAATCTGACGTTGAGCGTGTTTGATGGCTTTCTCAGCCTTCCGTAAGAATCTAGGATTTTCCTCATGATGACCGTTGGAATCAGAGTAGAAAAACTCTAACCCAACATCCAAACCTACCTCACCATTAGCCGTTCTCTGTTCAGGTTTAACCTCGATATCAACTACAAATTGACAGTAATATCCATCAGCTTTCCGAACCAATCGAACCCGTTTTATGGATTTAACAGGGTAGGTGTGAATATCCCACTTCCCTAACAACTTCACTTCCCCAATACCTTTTTTATCAGTGAAGGCGATCCGTCGTTTTGTGGGGTGTAGTGACCATCCAGAAGTCTTATATTCAACAGAACGGTTATCTTTCTGAAATCTTGGGAAACCTTTTTTACCTGGCTTTTTAGACTTGCAATTATCATAGAATCGACTTATCGAAAGCCATGCTCTTTCAGTTGCAGCCTGACAAGCCATTGAGTTTAAGTCTTTAACAAATCCAAATTCTTTACGCAGTGCTGTTGAATAGTTGTTCAAGGTAATTTTGTCTACTTTTTGCTCTTTCGGTGCATCCATCCAGTAACGAATAGCCTTATTTTTAATGAACTGCGTAGTTCTGATAGCCTCATCAATAGCTCGATACTGCTGTTGCTTACCTTTTACTTTGTACTCTAAAACCAGCACTGCGTTATCACCTCCTTGATTTAACTAACTGAATTTAATATGATATAAACGTACAGCATTTGTTCGACATAAATGAAAAATAAACGATTGAGTTTTCGGTTAACAGAACGTAGATATCATAAGTTGCTCTTATTGTCTGTTCAATTAGATAGAACAATGTCTAGCTTGGTAGATGAATGGATAGATTCACTTCCCGAACCAAAAGTCAAAGCCCCTGAAGGGGCTAACCGCTCGCCTACATCCACTGCCTGAAGTACAGATGAGTCTCTGCACCGTGCTACGAGACTTATCTTCAGTGGTTTTGGCTCGCTTAATTTTTTATAAATTTTCCTTCGAGTTTTTCATGATCTCCATCTTTTGGCCGATCTGGTATGTTATGATGGTACATGAGAAGAAATTCGGTGATAGTGTTTGTTTTTAGTATTGACAGGCTTTTTCCTTTTAGTCTTGACAAGCTTGTCTCCGAAATCTAAATCTCCACACAGTTATGATTTTGGAGACAATATATGTCACTTTATGTAGGTAATCTCTCTTACGAAGTTACACAAGATGATCTGACTGCTGTTTTTGCAGAATATGGTTCTGTAAAGCGAGTTCAGTTACCTACTGACCGCGAAACAGGTCGGCTACGTGGTTTTGGTTTTGTGGAAATGGGTACAGATGCTGAAGAATCAGCAGCTATTGAAGCTCTTGATGGTGCTGAGTGGATGGGTCGTGACTTGAAAGTCAACAAGGCAAGACCCAGGGAAGAAAAAGGTTCATTTAATCGCGGTAATGGCGGCGGAAACCGAGGAAATTACAACAGCGGACGTAGCCGCTACTAAGCTTCATAACTCGAATTTTAGCTTTGAAATCCAATAGGCAAAAGCTAAAAGACCAAAATACTTTATGGATTTTGCCCCCGACTTCTCTCGGGGGCTTTTTGTTGCTTTTTCAAGGGAAATTAGCACAAATGGGGGGCAATATTATGTTCGGCTAATTAATTATGATTTCCACGTTGACTGGACCCCACCCCTTTATCCCCTCCCCCTCCGGGTATCTCCTGAGCCCTTCGGGCACGGCTTGAGGCCGAACGGAGACGCTGCGCGAACGCCAGTTGCCTGCTGTCGGGAAACCCTCCTGCAGCACTGGTCTCACCGCTCGCGGGGAACTCGGGGTCCCCTCTGGGGATTAGGGGCAGGGAGGCTAAGCGCAGATGATTGCGGGGTGGAGTTCTTCAGGAATGATAAGTAATCAATCGAACCTGATATTAATCCCCAAAGGGAACTGGTGAGTTAAGCGCAAGCGGTTAGAGGACGTAAAGCCTAGCTTGACCGGAGAGGAGTTAAATTAATAACCACCTTCTTCTTCGTACTCTGGCTGTCTTTCTTTGACTTTCTTGGGAATATTGACTGGCTTTGGTGGCTCATCATCCCAAGCATCACGGTCTAAATCGTCGTCTAAATCGTCGTATTGATCAGCGTATGACTTGTTATTGTAAGAACCTGAGTCATACTTTGGTTGTGCTTGATACCTATCTTTACCTGTTGCCTCGCTCCAGTTATCTTCTTCTTCGTCTTCGTATTGAATCGGCTCATACTGTCGCGCTTTCATAACCTGGCGCTGGGGACGTTCTTCTTCGTAGTAGTCTTCATCCCATTCTTCCTGCGCTACAGGTTCGGGTGTACGAATAATTTTCGGCTTAGGCTGCTCTAATGGCACTCCACTTGGCAGTTGCTTGTCTGGTGTCACTGTACGAGGAGTGTAGGTGGAGTATTCTTCTTCGACATCGCGCTCCCACGGTGCTCTGCCGATACCCAAGCGTTCTAGCACACCAACAGTCAATTGGGTGACTCGCTCTTCAGCCCCCTCAAAGACAATCAATCTATTAGGACCTGTGCTGACAATTTCATCTACTGAAAACTCGTAGGTACTCAAGAATTGGTCGGGAATTTGCGCTATTCCCAAAGAGGCGATGACAATTGAGTAAAGCTTGCCTGTTTCGCCATTAAACTTGAAGCCCCGCACCTTGCCTAAGACTTCACCAGTCTCTGTAATAACCTCCCAGTTCATCAGGTTGCTGTAGAGATCAACCTCAACATCGTCAAGGACATCCTCGTTATCGACGAGGATGACATCACCGATTTGGTTGATGCTGTTGAGGTACATATAACGTGGCACTCCAGAAATAGAGATCAGGCTGTCTCGTAAGCCAAGAGCCACAACCTCTCGCTGATCTACATCAACCCAAACTTGGCTCACGATTCCTAATCGCTTGCCGTTGTCGCGAGTGATTACCTGGGTGTTTAAAATATCGGAACGTCTAATACTTTGTTCAGAGGTCATTCTATACCGAGTCCTGATCTCGAATCCGGTTTATCTATACACTATTATTAACAAAAACTCAAGCAGAAGTATGGTTGGATTGTAACTTAATACCCAATACTTGGGTATAAGCTCCCCTTGCTTGAGTAACGCCAATTGTGCGTTCGGCTGATTCTATCATCGGGCGACGCAAACTGACAACGATAAATTGTGCTTGTTGCGCCTGTTGCTTAATCATTTTAGCTAATCGTTCTACGTTTGCCCCATCTAAAAACATATCTACTTCATCAAATGCATAAAATGGCGACGGACGGTAGCGTTGCAAAGCAAAAATAAAGCTCAATGCAGTCAGAGATTTTTCTCCTCCTGACATAGAAGCGAGTCGCTGCACAGGTTTGCCTTTGGGGTGTGCAACCAAGTTCAATCCGCTATTGAACGGATCTTCTGGATTGTCGAGTTGCAAGTAGCCGTCACCTTCAGAAAGGGTGGCAAAAATTGATTGAAAGTTTTCATTTACGGCATCAAAGGCTTCTTTAAATGCGCGTTGACGCAAAGTTGTAAAATTTTCAATTCTTAACAGCAATTCCGTGCGTTCGGCTTCTAAAGTCTGCAATTTTTGGGTAAGTTCTTCAAGACGTTTTTGTGTGCGCTCATATTGTTCCAAGGCAAGCATATTCACAGGTTCCATTGCTTGCAGGCGTTTGGCAAGAGAGCGCAATTCTTTTTGCAATTCTTCTAAATTGACTTTATCTGGTACTTCTGGCGAAGGATTGGGTAATTCTGCTGCCATAGTTTGCATTTGGGTTTGTAATGCAGTGAGTTCCTCTGCCCTTGTTTGTTGGGTTTCTTGCAGTTTTTGCAGTTCCCATTCCAAGTGTTGTTGACGCATCGTGTGCGATCGCAATTCCTGTTCTGTGGCGTCGCGTTTTTGTTTTTCTTCCCCCAGATTCTGTTCCATTTGACTCAAAGCAGCGCGAGTCTCAGCAATTTGACTGTTGAGTGTTGAATACTGAGTACTCAGTGCGGTGAGTTGAGTTTGCTGATTTCTCTGCTCTTCGTGGTATGCTTCGATACGCTGTTCACCTTCTTGAATTTTTTCTTGCAACCGCTGCTGCTGGTTTTCCAAATTTTTTAATTTTTGCTCTCCTTCCCTTAAAGCTGCATCCCGTTGTTGCAATTGTTGCTCTTGAATTTTTATTGTTGCTTGGATTTGTTGCCATTCTTGGGGAGTTTGCGACTGTTCTAACTCCGCTAAAGCTTGTCGCAATTGTTGCAATTGCTGCTCTTGAGTCGGTAATTCCGCCTCTAAAACTTCTAGGCGCGATCGCACGGTGGCTAGTTTTTCGCTATTTTGGGAAAGCTGCGATCGCGTTGTTTCCAATTGCGCCGTCAAACTCTTAATCTCTTTGTGCAACTGTTCCAATTGCAGTTGTTGTTCTCGCCGCGCCTGTCGTGCTTCCGTCAGTTCTTGCGTGAGTCGTTTTGTTCTACTAGATAAAGTACTTATTGCCTCACTACAACGTTCTAAAATCCGCTCAATATCCGCCAACCGACTTTTCAAAGAAGAAACTTCCTCAGATTCCGCAGCTTCCACCCCCGCAAACCGCAACGACGAACGTTGGTTTGTGCTACCACCAGTCATCGCACCACTAGTTTCCAACAATTCCCCGTCTAAGGTGACGATGCGATACAGTCCCAAATGCTGACGCGCTTGATTGATGGTTTCAAAGACGACTGTGTTACCAAACACGTAGGTGAACACATCCTTATAGCGGCGATCGCACTCAATTAAATTCACAGCATAGTTGACAAAGCCGTTGGCATAACGCAACGTAAAA
This sequence comes from Scytonema sp. PCC 10023, assembly GCF_963920835.1. NCBI lineage: Bacteria > Bacillati > Cyanobacteriota > Cyanophyceae > Nostocales > Scytonemataceae > Scytonema > Scytonema sp. PCC 10023. The sequence goes on along the minus strand of NZ_CAWUDP010000070.1, from coordinate 29,319 downwards.
TCTTGGGTAAATTTGGAAGCATGAATTTTGTTCAGCGGTAAGAAAGTCGCTCTACCTGCACGTTTTTGTTTGAGTAGTTCAATTCCTGCGGCTGCAATGCTGTCATCTTCCACAACTATATGCCCTAGACGCGCCCCTGCGGCTATTTCCAAAGCTAATTGATGACGGGGTTCCACGCGTCCCAACTGCACAACCAACCCACAGACACCAGGCATACCTGATTGTAGGATGACTTTGCTTGCTTGGGTTCCTTGGACTTCCTGCTGGGCTGCTTGTTGCGCTTCTAGCTTATCCAATTGGCGTTGCTTTTCCCGTTGTTCTTGTAACAGCCGCTTTTGCGTTTCTTGCTGGATTTGCAGTTCTTGTTCTGTGGCGGATACCGTTTCGGCTAGCTGTTCAACCTGTTGTAGAGACGTTGCATCCGAGAGTTCAACATTAATAATTTGAGATTGTTTTTCAGCAATTTCCGGTTCTAATGTTTGAACGAGCTGAGTTTGTTCCTGAATTTGCTGCTGGAGTTGGTTATTACGTTCTCTCAGTTGTGCTTGTTCTGTGCGCTGAGGTTCGACGGTTTGCAGCACAGCTTCGATTTGGCGGTTCAGGGCTGTTTGTTGCTGTACCCAAGCTTCGGAGGCAGAAGCAATTTGGGCTGCGGCTTCACGGGAATTTTCTAATGCTTGTTGCGCCTCATCTCGTTCTTGTTGTAGAGATGTTGCATGCAACGTGTCTACAATTTGTTGTTGTGCGAGTTGTTCTATAGTTTGCTGATGCTGTTTAATTTCCTCTTGAGTTTGTTGCAGCCGCTTAACGGTTTCTTGGGAAGCTGTTTCTAGTTCCTTTTGCTGACGCTGAAGTTGTTTGCGTTCGGCTTCTTGAGTCGCAAGGCTAGATTGTACCGCCAAAAGTTCTTCTTCTCCCAATGCTTTCACATGGGCGTTGAGTTGCTCTAGTTCGACAGTTTTTTGGGCGATTTGTGTGTTAAGGGTTGTGAGTTGATTTGTGATTTCAGCCGAGGTGCTAGAGCCTGCTTGAATGCTTGCAACTAACTTTTCTTGTTGTGCTTGTAGGGAACGCCATGATAAAACTGCTTCCCAAGATTGTTTTTCTTGAAATTCTGTGCGCAGTCTTTGGTATTTTTCCGCTTTGGCGCGATCTTGAGACAGGCGATCGCGCTGTGCAATTAACTCTGTCTCTACAATGCGACAGCTGTCTTCCTTATCCTTAACTTCATCTAAAGTTTCTTTTGCTTGGTTAATCTTACGGTCAAACGCTGCCACCCCTGCCAATTCATCAATAATTTCCCGTCTTTCTCGCACATTCATCGAGATGATGCTGGTGACATCACCCTGTAGTACGACATTGTACCCTTCAGGATAAATACGTAGCTCTTCTAGTTCTTGGTGTAATTCTGTCAGAGTGCAGGAGATACCGTTAATGTAGTAATTCGATGTATAGGTTCCTTGGGGAGTGACTCGCAACCTTCTGGTGACACTCCACTCGCTACCTGGTGTCGCGCGGATTTTTTCTTGACGATTTTTTTCATCCTCGCTTTCTTCCTTTGGCGCTTCCTCTACTTCCCCAAGTTCCTCATCTTCAACAACAGATACAACAGGCAAGGTTTCGAGTTCATCCTCTGGTTGATGATCTGACAAATCAAACGTCACCGTGACGCTAGCTTCGACAGCGGAACGAGATTTGCTGGTTTGGGTGGTGTTGACTAAATCGGGTAGGCGATCTGCACGCATTCCCTTAGAACTCGCAAGTCCTAGGCAAAACAGCAGCGAGTCAAGGATGTTTGATTTACCGGAACCGTTGGGACCAGAAATGACAGTAAACCCCGACAGCAGGGGGACAGAAGTCGTACCGCCGAAGGATTTAAAGTTGGTGAGTTCCACGCGCTTTACATAGACCATAGGCGCTGGTTAACTGGGCTAATGAAGTTCAAGTGTATCAATAAAGCTTTCAAAAGGTGAGGGGGTTTGGATTATTGAACCGCAGAGGGCGCAGAGGGCGCGGAGGAGAGTTGAGCAGGAAATTTTTTGGCACGGTATAGTTTATACCAAGGCTACCAATTGTCAATATGCAAGCACTTAACCCCCGTCTAATATGGTTATTTGTTACCAGTAGCTTACTGACTGTGATAGTCAGTAATTGCCTGAGTTTTATTGTCAACCAATTATCTGACATATACAAATGGAAAGATGTTATTCCGAATCATGTCATCTGGCTGCTGGCATTGATATTGTCTGTGCTGTTAGCTTATCTTGCTTGGTGGGCTTTTAAACTCCAGAATAATCTCAGCAGTGGAACAACACCAGGCAAAACAATTTCTCCTCAAGTGTTGCAAGATTGGCGGCGCAAGTTGTTGAGGGTTGTGAAAGGCGATGTTGATGAGCGCCTAGAAAAATCATTGCACAATCAAGTGCTGATTCCTCTGGATATGGATGAATGGGGGGAACAGTCACTGGTTCCCCAGCCAGAAAATACAAATAAGCAGCAAGCCAATTTTCTGGTAACTACTGCTGGATTATTGAAACCGATTGTATCTTGGATAAGAAGCGGACAAAATACGCCTCTACCTCCAGAGACAAAGATTGTTGATGTTTTTCATCGTGAAAATGGGAAATTATTGATTCTAGGTGCGCCTGGTTCAGGGAAAACTACGTTTCTGCTGCAATTAGCGCAGGATTTAATCGCCAACGCCGACGCGGATGATCATAAACCTATCCCGCTTATATTTGAATTAACTAACTGGAAAAATAATCAAAAAATTCCTAATTGGCTGATAGAGCAACTCAAATTTCAGTACAACATTCTAGAAGATATTGCTAAAGAATGGCTCAAGACCAATCAACTCTTACCTTTACTAGATGGTTTAGATGAACTGAAAGAAAATCAAATAAATTGTATTCACGCTATCAATGATTATATTAACCAAGACACCCAACATTTCCATTTAGCTGTTTGCTGTCGCTCTCAAGAATATGACGATGGCAATACCGTGTTACGGCTAAATGCTGTGTGTGTGCAAGCGCTTAATCAAACTCAAATTCAAGCATACTTTGCTCGTGCCAATCGCTTAGATTTATGGAATGGTATCAACAGGAATGCTGATTTATTAAAATTGGCAGAGACGCCACTGATTTTAAAGATTATGGTGCAGGCATATCAACAACCTCCTGCTAGCAAATTGCATAATTTTAGTTCTCCTGAAGCCCGTCGTCAGGCTTATCTTGACGATTTTTTTGATGCTTACATCAAGCATAAGCTAGAAGAACACAAGGAAAGCAAGTGGTATGAGCGAGGAAAAGAGCCAACACCAGAAGATACTAAGCGTTGGCTGGCTTGGTTAGCAAAAAAGCTAAAAAACAAAAAGCAGACAGAATTTTTGATTAAAAAGATGCAGCCTGCTTGGTTAGAAAAATCTTATCAAAAATGGTTATATCGAGTTACAATTGTGCTGAGTTATGTGCTGATGTTTGGGCTGATTTGGGGGCTGAGTTCGGGGCCGATGTTTGGGCCGATGTTTGGGCTGATGTTTGGGCTAATGTTTGGGCTGATTTCTCTGCTATCCAAGGAAATACGACTTACTGAATCGTTCAATTTCTCATGGGATAAAATAATAAATGATTGGAGAAAAATAATAATTGGGCTGATGTTTGGGCTGATGGTTGGGCTGATGTTTGGGCTGATGGTTGGGCTGATGTTTGGGCTGATGGTTGGGCTGATGTTTGGGCTGATTTTTGGGCTGATTTTTGGGCTACAAACTGACATCAAAAATCGGAAAATTTCCAATCAAGGTATTTTGGAATCAGCAAAAAACGGAGTAATTATCGCCATGATTACTACCTCAGTATGTGCATTTGCTTATACACCAGTTTACCTACCAGGGATAACAATAGAAGAGCTAGCCACTGCAATAACTTTTGGACTTAGTTTAGGATTATCTGTTGGCTTTAGTTTTGGCGGTATTCCTGTCATCCAACATTGCGTTCTACGCTTTATTCTCTGGCATAGTGGCTCTACTCCTCGCAGCTATAAACATTTTCTCGGCTATGCATCTGAGCGAGGGTTTATCCTGCAAGTTGGTGGGCGCTATCGCTTTATCCACGATTTATTACAAGAGCATTTCGCGAAGATGGGATAATAGTTATTAGAAGAGATATGCAATTATTACCAAAATACCTGGCGATTCTAAATCGCGGTTCATCTTGCACACAGACAAAACCTGCAAGACAAGAGTTTCATAAAGTCCTTGCCTTGTGGACTTCGTTTGTATAGCTTCAGACTTATAGTCTGAAGGGCTAAAAAGCGAAAATTTATTCAACAAGTGGGCGCTAACGCTATCACTTCATTCACGATTGGTTGCAAGATCATTTTGCAAAGATGTAAGATTATTTCATGGTAGCTTAATAATAACAAATCATGCAACTAGAAGATTACTTTGACTTTCAGCGTCCCGATGACATTCGGTTGAAAGGTACAAGGGTAGGAATTGAAACAATCCTTTATGATTTCATTCATCGATGTCGGACTCCAGAGGAAATTGCCCAGAGTTATCCATCAGTGACTCTAGAGCAGATTTATGCGACTATTCTGTATTACCTGCATAACAAAGAAGCAGTCAGTGCTTACATGGCTGATTGGCTAGAACATAGTCACAGAATGCGAGAAGAACAGCGTCGCAATCCCCCACCTGTTGTCGTTAAGCTTATGAAGCTAAAAGCCGAAAGAGAAGCAATGAAAAAAACACATGGCTCTGAAATATCTTCTTGATGAAAATGTGGATAAAGTTTATCAGCGTCAATTTCTGCGACGTAATCCCAACTTAATGATGTGGGTAGTTGGCGATCCGGGCACTCCTCCTAGAGGTACACTAGACCCAGAGATTTTGTGTTGGTGTGAGGAGCATAACTTCTTGCTGGTAACTAATAATCGTACATCTATGCCTGTTCATTTGGCTGAACACATTGCTCAGAGTCGTCATACACCAGGTATTTTAGTTCTTAGTGATAAATTAACCATTGGTCAAACCATTGATGAGTTAACTTTAATTGCTGAAGGATCTTTTGATGGTGAATATCAAGACCAAATTGTTCACCTACCACTACCGCAATAGCCATATTTTTTTATTTATGCAAAAAGTTTTTTTATTTATGGAAAAAATACTATTCATAGCCAAAGGCTCAACACTTTCTAGCATCAGAAGGGCTGACAAAATCATGTAAGTTTGCATCCCATACACTGGTATAAATGAAATCACAGTCCTGACGCACAATCTGACCCTTCAACGAACCTATACTAAAACGAAAACTATTTAACTGACGCTGTTGTACCTGTTGCAGCCCCTGGTTAATTTCTTGTGTTGCTTTATTGTCTAACATTCCTTCTAAAGTTGTCAGCATAACTTGAAAGTCTACAGATTGAGCAAAAGCGACTTCGGTTTGGCGAATGACTCCAGAATCACAGTCAAATAAATAACCAAGCTGGATTTGATTTGGCACTAATACATAACTGACAGCACGAGTATTGCGCCAAATACCTCTTGAATCTCGAACTGGTTTACCAAGAACTTCTTCTACAGTGCTTCTTGATGTACCCGTAGAAAATGCTGGAACGCGAGCTATGTTACTAGTACCGAGTGAGTTTTTACGTGGTGTTGTACGTGTCTTGGGTGTGGAAACCGGAGAATTTTGATTGTCTTTTTCTGGTGGTACCGATGTGACAGGAACTACGGGAGCAGATGAGGTAGGTTGCGAAGCTACAGGCGTATTGCGTTTTTTAGAAGTGGAAGCCGGGGATTGTGGTGAAAGTGTTGGATTTGTGGTGTCAGATTTGGACGCAGGTGTGGATGCTGGTGATGTCGCAATCGGGACTTCAGATGCGGGCTTGCGGGTTATAAGGGCGATCGCCAGCACACTCATCAACCCACCCACAAGCAAACTGCTGACGATCCAAGTCGGCTTTTGCCAGTTTTTCCTAGTGGAATACACAAGCGTCGCTAGAGTATTTTGTGAAGAAGACAATAGCTGGGTTTGCTGAAGCGATGCACTAGTAGGAGATTGGGCTACTGTAGGTTTTGCAGCCGTTGGTATAGGGGAATCAGCAGCCTGCGGGGGTTTGTTTCCGTTGTAGCCATTGTTATGGAATTGGTGTGAAGCAGTGCGTTGGGGGAACAGCCCTATTTGTAGTCCTTTTTGTAGCCACAATGGTCGAGCAATAGCAGACTGCAAAGCACGTAACATTTTACTAGCAGTGGTGTAGCGATCGCTTGCTTGCGGCTTAATTGCTCGATTCAGCACCTTCACCAAACTCGCAGACACCCCAGAAGCATAATCTTGCCAAACTATTTCCCCTGTTTCAGGGTTCGTTCGGAACTCGTGCGGACGTTTACCAGCCAATAAATAAATTGCTGTCAAGCCTAGGCTGTAAATATCAGTCGCGTAAACTGGGCGTCCAATAGCTTGCTCGCTAGGCATATATCCTGGTGTACCCACTACAAGTGATTGAGTAAGGTTTCCTGGAGACACTACTGAATGAATCATTGCCTTGACTGCACCGAAATCAATCAACACGGGCTTACTATTAGAGGAGCGGAGAATGATGTTATCAGGCTTGATGTCCCGGTGAATAATACCTTTGCTGTGGATATAATCCAAAACTGACAGCAGACTCAATAAAATTTCCCTGACTACAGTTTCGCTGACTGATCCTTTGGCTTTGACAATGTCTGACAGGGTTGCTCCTTCAATCCATTCCTGAATCAGGTAAAATTGCTCGTTTTCAGAAAAGTAGGCAAACAGTTTGGGAATTTGGTCACTACCTTCGCCCAGATACTCCAAGGTTGCTGCTTCGCGTTCAAACCGCCGTTGAATCTTTCCGTAGATTTGAGGGTCATTTGTGATTGGCTTGAGTTGCTTAATCACACAGCGACGGCGAGAAGGTACGTAGGTATTTTCTGCCAAAAAGGTTTCGCTAAAACCACCACCCCCCAGCACCTCGATAACTTGATAGCGATTGTTTAGCAGCGTTGTCATGCTCCGTTAAAAGCGCTTGCCCCCTTAGCGTCAATTTCCCCAAAAATGCTGAAACATACATTAAGCAAAAGCTTTTCAGCCTTTATTGACTTTGCACAGAGTTCGACTTAATGCCGTAATGGGTTACAAAATTTGCTTTTTTCTTAAATCTGCTTTTCAGTATTTCTGTATAATTTTTCAGCTTATAAATTTTTAGCTAAATTAAATTCAATCTAAAGCTGCAACTTAAGAGTTTTTAAGCTCTAACTTTTGATAGGTTTTTTGAGAACATCAAATACTTGGTATTTCAAGTTACCTGTTTAACTCAAGCTTGCTATTTGCCTTATATATGTAAGTTTTGATTAATATAGCAATCCTATTTGATTTATGAAAATTATTAACCGCCAAGACGCCAAGGACGCCAAGAAAAGAGAGAATTTCACGAATCATTTAGGATTGCTATAATACTTTTGCTTATTGCAATTTTATTTATAAAAATTAATTATAGGAAAATAATTTGGATACTAGTGATTGAATATAAAAATAGTAGTTTTAATGGCTCCGAAGGGTTGCCGCAATTACTTACTTATGTATATACAAGTTTAGAGCAGCAAAAGTCCGTTTGGGGACTGACTACTAACGGAATGGATTATCAGTTTGTTTATCTCTAGCAAGGAAATCCCCCAATATATCAATTATTGCCAAAACTAGACATTACTCGCCCGGAATCGTCAAGTGAATTGCTACAAGTTCTTAAAGCAATCCGCCAAGAGTATAACGCCCACCAGTAGTTTATTTCTTACGCCAACGGCAGCGAAAATCGAAACGTACTTCCCTTATCGAGTTCACTTTCTACTAAAATTTCACCTCCCTGCAATATAACGAGACGCTGGGAAATAGCTAGACCCATCCCAGAACCACCAGGATGGCGATCGCGAGAACGTTCTGAACGCCAAAATCGATTAAACACAAACGGTAGATCCTCTGGCTTCATACCATGACCTGTATCAATAACTGCAATCCATAACTTTGGAGGTTCGCTCCAAACTCGCACTTTGATAGAACCCGTCGCAGTGTAGCGTACCGCATTGCCAAGTAAGTTGACTAGAATCTGCTCAACTCGTTCAGGATCAGCAGATACTAAAGGAGGATTGGGTGGACACTCCAAAAGCAACACGGGACCTTCTTCTAAAAGTTGATCCGAGAACCGTTTCATCAAAGAAAGCAGAAGTGGATATAAATCGATGGGTTGAATTTTGATGGGTAAGTATCCCGCTTCTGCTTTAGAAAGTTCTTGTGTATCATTCACTAACCGACCTAAGCGGGCTGTCTCTGTGGCTAATCGCTGAAACAGTTCTGCTTTTGGTTCAATCGCGTTATCTGCTAAACCCTCTAGATAACCCTCTAGGATTGTCAATGGTGTACGTAGTTCATGGGTGAGATCTCCCATAAGTTCTTGACGGCGCTGTTCTACCCCTTCAAGGTTTGATGCCATTCGGTTAAAGTTTATGGCAAGGCGGTTCAACTCTGGAATTTCACTCTCAGGTATACGGGCTGTCAAATTCCCCTGAGCAAATTGCTCAGTAATTTTCTCCATCTGAATCAGAGGTTGTACAATGTGCTTGGCAACTAGGTAACTTAAAGCACCTACTAAGGTTGCGCTTATCAGGAGTGACCACAAAGCTCCTTGGTTCCAAGCTGTCTTAAACTCCTCAATCAACTGATTACGAATTGCACCCAGGTAAAATCCTTGTGCTTCTAAAAGTGTTAAGTGTAACCCAAACAGGTGCTGCGAGAAGAACCAGCCCAGTGTCAGTAAAGTACTTAAACCAAGCAACATTACAGCAATGTGGCACAACAGGAGTCGCGATTGCGCGAAGCGCAGTGCCTTCGGCAATCGCAGGCTAAGTTTACTCACACTTCGTCTTAGATAACTAGTCTTCAAATTTATAACCTGATCCAATCACAGTTTTAATAAAAGTTGGATTAGCTGGGTCGGGTTCAATCTTTTTCCGTAGCCGTGCAACGTGAGTGTCAACAACCCGCTCATCACCATAAAAGTCAGTACCCCACAGTTTGTTAATCAGTTCAGTGCGGTTCCAAACCCGACCAAGGGAACTCACGAATGTTGCTAGCAGTTCAAACTCCAAAATTGTTAAGTCCAAAGAAACCGATTGATTGGTACTCACTATTTTATTGGCTAAGTGCCGCTCGATATTAATCACAAAGTGTTGGCTGCGATAAATTTGGCTCTGCTTACCATGACGTAGCGTGCGTCGTAGGAGCGATCGCACACGAGCTACCAATTCCTTTGGGCTAAAGGGCTTGACCATATAGTCATCTGCCCCCGTAGATAAACCGACGATCCGATCATTTTCCTCACCCTTCGCCGTCAACATCAAGATATAAGGGTCTTTAGGGCTTGGTTGCTGTCGAATCCGCGCACAAACTTCCAGCCCGTCCAAACCGGGAATCTTCAGATCTAGGATAATCAAGTCAGGCGGATGCTCTTGAAATACAGAAATTGCACACAATCCATCTCGACAGTGGCGACAAGAAAATCCTTCCCTTTCCAAATACAGTTGAATTAACTGAGCAATCTCAATTTCATCCTCAACAATCAAAATCTCCATTAGCTTGATAAAGATTTTTTCTGCTAACGAGCAATCATAAACTACTTTATCCGGCTACATCAACGACAAACGAAGTTGGAAGCAAGAGCGTACTGGCAGGAGCGCGAATATGTCACATCTGCACCACAAAATTTACATACTCTTAACAAACTGTGCAGCTTGCATTAACAAATCTTAGCGAATATGTCACAGGTTCGCCACAGGATTTACACATCTTTGGTTGGAGAAAAGTCTAAATTTACAAATAGCAACAACATAGTTGGCGGAAAGGCTGCGAATGGACAATCTAGTTTTCCACAGCCGTTCCGTTTCCCTTTGACAGGCTTCTGTAACACTTTTATTCTAGTGTCGGTGCATTGATTCCTAATAATTGTGTTTCGTCAAACTGTCAAATTGACTTAGAAAAAGCTAATACCAACTCTTTCTAAATGAATTTCATAAAAATTGTGATGTGTGGGAAATGATCTGATGTTGATTGATGCACGTACTTTACCTAAAGAGTGAAACTATTGAAACTGAAGTTTGTATTGTTGGTGCTGGTCCAGCAGGCATTACCTTAGCACGTGAATTCAGACTTGCTTGGGATAGTTGCTCATACCGAGACAAATATAAACCACAGAAATATTACCCATATTGCAAATAACAAAAGCTGAAAAGGAGCAACATTTTGAGGTACCATATAGCTCTAAGCTATGCATCCAATCTAGAACTGATCGCTCAAAATGCTCAAGCAGGCAAATGTCCGATGGATGCGATGTGGGACATCAGTAAGCTTTTGAAAGCGAAAGTTCATCTACCAATTGCAGACTCATTGTCTCCTTTAGATATTATCCGTTCCAAGATTATAGGCAAACCTCAACACTGGGCGCTGGCACGGTCTTTGTCTAAGCAACTTCACAGCGATGATGTCATATTTTGCGCAGGCGAAGACGTGGGCTTTCCAATTGCCAGGCTTTGTGGTGCTAAAGTTGCGCCACCCAAGATTGTTGTCTTTGTCCACAACATCACTCAACTACAGGGGCGTCTGGCACTCAAATTATTGAATGTCCAAGAGTGGGTTGATTTGTTCCTGACTATTTCCCCGGTTCAAGCTGATTTCCTGCGTAACTCTCTGTGCTTACCATATAAGCGTGTTTGTCAAGTTGTTGAGGCACCACCTACAGACATATCCTTCTTTACACCAGGACCAGCTTCACCCAAAAAGCTGCGTCCAATCATTGGAAGTCGAGATTTACAAAAACGGGATTATCAAACTCTGGCTGATGCGACTCAAGATTTAAATGTTGATGTCAAGATTTGTGCTTTTTCACCGGACGCAAAGGCATTAAAACAGGCATTGCCAAAAGTTATGCCAAGTCATATGTCGTGTTGTTTTTACGACTGGTGTCAGTTGGTGCAATTTTACCGCGATTCCGACATAGTTGTCATTAGCGCTGTTGAAAATAATTTGCCAGCCAGCCTTAACACTTTGTTTGAAGCAATGGCTTGTCGGCGACCTGTGATCATCACCCGTTCCTCGGGAATTATTGCCAATCTCATTGATGCAGGTATTGTTACTGGTGTGAATCCTGGTGATATTGTCGGATTAAAGCAGGCGATCGTTAAGCTCTTAAATGATCCTCAAAAGGCTTTTGAACAGGCTCAGCAAGGTTATGAATTAGTACTGAATCAATTTAATCATCATAAGTATACTCAAGCTTTGGTGACAAAACTCACTTCTAGATTTGGGAGTATCAATCATCCCAAATTGGTCTTTCAGACTAGAACAAACCCTTATGTCTAGCCTGGTTCTGGTTTTATGTCAAGCTTTGATAATTATTTAATCTTAGGATGTCATTATGTCAGAAAACATTGCTTTCTCTCTTCGTGAAGCATCACGGGTATTACTCGTGTCGATGCGGAATCTAAAATTTCATGTTTCTCGTTCTGGATCCTATGAATTTGAGGATATCATCTGTAATTGTGATACGGTTGATTTAGTTACACCACACTTCAATCCTACTCTTTTTAAGGTAACTAATACCTTAGCTAACTCAGCGGCCAAGCTTTTCAAAAATGGCAAACTGGTACATTCGTTAGTTAACTATAAATTTCAAGTCGAGAAAGAATACGATTTATTCTTTATTTTTTGCCAGTCAATTCAAGACATTCTGATTTTAAATTCTATACAAGGTTGGCGAGAAAAGTGCCGCTACGCTGTTTGTTGGCTAGATGAACTTTGGGCAAAAGATGTTGATAATTGGCTAGTTCAACTACAGCTTCTCAAAGACTTTGATTATATTTTCATGAATTTTAGTTCTAGTCTTAATCAAGTTGCTGATATTATCCAGCGCCCTTGTTACTCAATTCCTTATGGCGTTGACGCTATAAAATTCTGCGCTTACCCAGAGAACCTTTACCGCTGTATTGATGTTTTAAATATTGGACGGCGTTCAAAAGTCACCCACGATGCTTTACAAGAACTTGTAGAACGGGAAAAACTTTTTTATATTTACGATACAATCAAAGATTTATACATGCTGAATTTTCGCTACCATCGAAATCTATATACAAATTTTGTAAAAAGAAGCCGCTATATGATAGTCAATAAAGCAAAGTTTGATTTAACTGGTAAAAACAACCCTCAAGAGGAGGTTGGACCACGATTCTTTGAAGGAGCAGCGGGTGGAACAATCATGTTAGGTGTTCCTCCAAAATGTGAGGATTTTACTAAAAATTTTGACTGGTCAGATGCTGTGATTGAAATCCCATTCGATTGCTCGAATATAGCAAATATAATAGCAGATTTAAATACAGAGCCTGAGCGCCAAGAAAGAATACGGAGAAATAATACTGTTAACTCACTCCTCAAACATGACTGGGTATACCGTTGGGAAGCTATTTTGACAACGATAGGACTTGATAGCACTCCACAAATGAGACAACGCAAAGCTAATTTAAAGAACTTAGCCGAGATAGTCAGTACATCAGCAATCAGCTATCCAGATCCCCCACTATACCGCTTGTTAGTAAATGGGGGGAATTGACCAATTTCTTCGTTGCAAAACCCCCACGCTTGCAGCTATGGAGATGTAGCGACAAGCGTTTTATGAAAGCTGTAAGTAAGTAGGCGAGAAAAAATCAAAATATGTAAATAAAAGTAAAGCTTGAAAACTAGTTCGTACTAAGCGCTGTCTTGCCTGCGGCACGCCTAACGGCGAACGCTATTTGCGCTTACTATATACCTTTAATTATTTACACCAACCTACTTACAAAATTCAACCTTGTAGGTTAAATTAGTAGTCATTTTTGAGCAAATTTAAGTCATTTCAACAAAAGTAAGGGGGGTATTGGGCATGGTTTTAGCCAGCTGTGAAAAATTGAGTATATATGGGAAAGCCAAGACTGAACTGATTTCGTTAGTTAAGCAAATAACTTGGGTCAGCTTAGGTTTTACAGTTATGCTGCTGCTTACAAAAGGTAAACCACCAACGTTAGTAGTTGGTATTTACTTATGCTTATGTAGTTTATTTTTTGCTTGGAGCGAACAGCAGCGGTTTAAGAAGGAGTCGGAAGAAATCTTGATAATTTCTCAAGCTCTCAATCATACAGATTCAAGTGACGCAAAAAAAGAACCTGATGGACTTGAGAAAATTATTCATTTGAAATCTCAAGCTCAAGGCATTCACAATCTAAACTTCATCTTTGCCAATCTTAAGAATGCTCAACTTGCAAATGTTGACTTTAACTGTGCCTACCTTAGTGGTAGTAACCTCAGTCATGCCAATCTTAGTGGAGTCAATTTAGGGAATGCTAACCTCAGTGGTGCTCAGTTAGTAGAAACCAACCTCAGCAATGCTAACTTGAAGAATGCAAACCTCAGCAGTACTAATCTTATAAATGCAAATCTCAGCAATGCTAACTTAAAAGATGCAAATCTCAGTAATGCAAACCTCAGTAATGCAAACCTTAGTAGTGCTGAATTGAGGGATGCAAACCTTAGCAATGCTGAGTTGAGGGATGTAAACCTCAGCAGTGCAAACCTCAGTAGTGTCCATTTATGGAGTGCAAATCTTAGCAGCGCTAAACTTTTGGGTGCGAATCTCAGCAGTGCTTACATGAACAGTACAAAACTTAAGAAGGCAAACCTTTGTGGTGCTTTGCTTCAAGATGCCAATCTAAGCAATGCCAAACTTCAGGAGGCGAACCTCAGCGGTACTAACCTGTGTGGTGCTAACCTTTGTAGCGCCAATTTGAAGAACGCTAACCTCAGCGACGCCAACTTAGAGAATGTTAATTTGGAGGGTGCTAATTTGGAAGGTGCTGATCTCAGCAGAGCCAATCTCAATGGTGCTAACTTGAGTAGTGTCAGAATTAACCAGGCAACACAGTTGGAGAAAAAATGGCTTTTAGTCTGGGAAACTTTGAATCAGACAAGTCAGGGTTCTCTAGTTGAGTACCAACCCCATGCTTAAAAGGATACTGTTGGCGAACAAACGTAACTGACCTCTCCCCTACCCCTCTCCTACAAGGAGAGGGGATAATTTACTCCCCCCTTTCCAAAGTAGGAAAGGGGGCTGGGGGGTTAGGTTTTTAATTCGCCAACAGTGTCCTAAAAGGCAGGGGAAGGGCTTGGTGGTTGACTCCACCTGACCAGACTACTCGTTTAAGGCAAGAGTTCAAGATCCGCTTCAGGATGCTTGCTAGTTCTGAAGCCTGGAACTTTCATATCCCTGCACTCTGGATGTGGTGGTAGCACAATCAAAAAGCCACAATAGAAGACAGAGGCTGTATACAATAAAGCCTTGCCTTGAATAAGGAGTGTGTCATCAGTGGTATTACAAGTACAAAAAAGCACCTACGAAGCAAAAACCCAAGAAATCGCTAAACAACTCCTAGCGGCGACACAGGAGAATCGTTCGTTCTTTGGTGCGTTGCGGGATCAGATGCGGTGGGATGACAAGCTTTTGGCTTGGGCGATGAGTAATCCTGGGTTGCGGGTGCAATTATTTCGCTTTATTGATACTCTTCCTGCTTTACGTAGTAAACCAGAAATTGCAGCCCATTTACAAGAGTATTTGGGCGATGAGTCTGTAGAACTACCGTCAGCCCTTAAGGGGATGCTCAACTTTGCTAACCCCGATTCTATGCCAGGGCAAGTTGCTGCGACAACTGTTTCTACAGGTGTAGAAACATTAGCTCATAAATATATTTCAGGGGAAAATATTAAACAAGTCATCAAGACGGTTGAGCGACTACGCAAAGAAAAAATGGCTTTCACCATCGATTTACTTGGTGAGGCGGTGATTACTGAAGCAGAAGCGCAGTCTTACTTGGAACGCTATCTAGATTTGATGCAACAATTGGTGGAAGCATCGAAGAGTTGGACAACCGTTCCCTTGATTGATGAAGCAGACGGACAGCCACTCCCAAAAGTCCAAGTTTCAGTGAAATTAACGGCGTTTTACTCCCAATTTGACCCGTTGGATGCTACAGGTAGTGAGGAACGGGTTAGCGATCGCATCCGCATTCTCTTACGTCGTGCTAAGGAACTAGGTGCTGCTGTTCACTTTGACATGGAACAGTATGCTTACAAAGACGTCACTCTAAGCATCCTGAAAAAACTTTTAATCGAAGAAGAGTTTCGCTCTCGTACAGATATTGGGATGACAATTCAAGCATATCTGCGCGACAGCGAGCAAGATGCAAAAGACTTGATAGCTTGGGCGAAACAGCGCGGTTATCCGATTACGATTCGTTTGGTGAAAGGGGCGTACTGGGATCAGGAAACCATTAAAGCAGAGCAGAAACATTGGCAACAGCCAGTTTACAACGACAAAGCAGCGACAGATGCAAATTTTGAGACGATAACTCAGTTATTGCTAGAGAATTATCAATATGTGTATTCTGCGATTGGTAGCCATAACGTGCGATCGCAAGCTCATGCCATAGCAATAGCCCAAAGCTTAAATGTCCCCCGCCGTTGCTTTGAAATGCAAGTTCTCTACGGCATGGGCGATAAACTAGCAAAAGCCTTAGTTGATAGAGGTTATCGCGTCCGAGTTTACTCTCCTTACGGCGAACTGCTTCCAGGAATGGCGTATCTAATTCGTCGCTTGCTGGAAAATACTGCTAATAGTTCCTTCTTGCGGCAAAATATGGAGAATCGCCCAGTTGAAGAATTATTAGCACCTCCAGTTCCAGCTTCCCCCTCGCTTGCGGCGCGGACTGAGGCGGGGTTCTCCGGTGCTGCTGATACCGATTATGCTGAAGAGGAAGAAAGAAAAGAAGCGACTCTTGCTTTCCAAACTGTCCGTCAGCAACTTGGCAAAACATACTTACCTTTCATCAACGGCGAATACGTCCAAACCCAAGAAATTATAGATTCTGTTAACCCCTCGAATTTTAGCGAGGTGGTTGGTAAAATCGGACTGATGAGCGTCGAACAAGCCGAACAGGCGATGCAAGCCGCGAAAGCTGCGTTTCCCGGTTGGCGCAAAACACCCGTAAAACAACGCGCTGGGATATTACGGAAAGCTGCTGATTTGATGGAACAACGCCGCGCCGAACTTTCCGCTTGGATAGTTTTGGAAGTCGGAAAACCAGTACGGGAGGCGGATGGTGAAGTTTCTGAGGCGATAGATTTCTGTCGCTACTACGCCGACGAAATTGAACGGTTAGATCAGGGTTACAATTACGACGTTGCTGGGGAGACGAACCGATATATCTACCAGCCTCGGGGAATTGCTGTGGTGATTTCTCCTTGGAATTTCCCGTTGGCGATCGCCACAGGAATGACGGTTGCAGCTTTGGTTACTGGCAATTGTACTTTACTTAAACCAGCAGAAACATCTTCTGTAATTACGGCAAAGCTAACGGAAATATTAGTAGAAGCCGGCATACCTAAAGGTGTTTATCAATATGTTCCTGGTAAGGGTTCCCAAGTTGGTGCTTACCTGGTCAATCATCCTGATACTCATGTCATCGCTTTTACTGGTTCGCAGGAAGTCGGCTGTCGAATTTACGCAGAAGCGGCAATTGTTAAACCCGGTCAAAAGCACATGAAACGAGTGATTGCTGAGATGGGTGGCAAGAATGCTATCATCGTGGACGAAAGTGCTGATTTAGACCAAGCTGTTGTTGGTGTTGTGCAGTCGGCGTTTGGTTACAGCGGACAAAAATGTTCTGCTTGTTCACGGGTAGTGGTGCTGGAACCAGTTTATGATACCTTTGTGCAGCGGTTCGTGGAAGCAACGAAATCGTTGAACATTGGGGAGACGGAGCTACCCAGCACTCAAGTTGGACCGGTGATTGATGTTAATGCACATAGCCGCATCCGTGAGTATATCGAAAAAGGTAAGGCAGAAGCAAAAGTGGCTTTGGAAATGCCTGCACCAGATAACGGGTATTTTATCGGTCCTGTTATCTTTAAAGATGTATCGCCAAACGCGGTAATTGCCCAAGAAGAAATTTTTGGTCCTGTTGTGGCGGTGATTAGGGTAAAGGACTTTAAGGAAGCGCTGGAAGTTGCAAATGGTACCAACTACGCCTTGACTGGCGGACTTTATTCCAGAACTCCTTCGCATATTCAGCAGGCGCAGGAAGAGTTTGAAGTCGGGAACTTATATATTAACCGCACCATCACGGGTGCTATTGTGGCACGACAACCGTTTGGTGGTTTCAAGCTTTCTGGAGTTGGTTCTAAGGCTGGGGGACCAGATTACTTGCTACAATTCCTGGAACCGCGTACGGTGACAGAGAATATTCAGCGTCAAGGTTTTGCGCCGATTGAAGGGGCAGATTAAACAACTTACTAGATGCAGAGCATCCCAGACACTAGTTCCCAGCCTGAGGCTGGGAACTAGTTTATCAGGGTCTGCCTCACTTCAAAAATCTAACCGCCAAGACGCCAAGGACGCCAAGATATTTTGATGAGTGATGTTATTGTTAAAGTTGCTGATTCGGAAGATTTTCCAGCGATTCAAGCAATTAGAAAGTCTGTTTTTCAGGAAGAACAAGGGGTAGATCCTGATTTAGATTTTGATGGTGAAGATGAAACTTGTCACCAGCTGATTGCTTCTTTAGATAAGGAGTATGTTGGAACTGCGAGGATTAGATATTTGAATCAGACAACTGCGAAGATTGAAAGGCTGGCTGTTTTGCCTTTAGCTAGAGGGTATGGTGTTGGCAAGAAAATTATGGAAAAGGCTTTGGAAGTTATAGATAGTAAAAATATTCCAGAAGTGCTAATTCATGCTCAAGAGTATATCAAGGCTTTGTATCAACAGTTAGGTTTTCAGCAAGAGGGAGAGGTTTTTGAAGAGGCTGGCATTCGTCATGTGAAAATGAAGAGGAAAGTAAGGTAGGTGTAGAATTAACCTCTTGCACGGGTGAAAATTATCAAAATTGAACCACAGATGGACACAGATTAAGGTTTTGCCCTGATTGAGGGAGCAGATTAAACAACTCACTAGATGCAGAGCATCCCAGACACTAGTTCCCAGCCTCAGGCTGGGAACTAGTTTATCAGGCTCTGCCTCACTTTAGCGATTAGCACTCTTCCTGTATCATGAGCAATCACAAATATAAGCGAAATAGTTATAAAAATTTACTCATACTTGGCATCATTTGGTTATTGGGGGCGGTGTGCGATCGCATTTGGTTTGCTTTAGATCACTCCATCCCCGCCTGGGATCAAGCAGATTATTTAACTGGTACTCTAAACTATTGGCGATCGCTACAGAATCCCCAGTGGTGGAATCAAGAGTGGTGGCAAGGGTTTTGGCTGCTTTCTTCCAAAATACCACCCTTAACATACATACTTACGGCAATTGTTCAGAATATCTTTGGAATTGGACCAGATCAAGCCACTCTGGTGATGCTGTTGTTCAGTGCAATTTTACTGAGTTCAGTGTATGGCTTAGGGAGTGTACTGTTTAGCGAGTCTGTTGGTTTATGGGCTGCTGCACTCTGTCAAGTTTTGCCTGCTTTTTATCGGCTTCGTTTAGAATTTCTGCTGGATTATCCCCTGACAGCTGTTGTTACCTTGAGTTTCTTTTGCCTCACTGTTTGGCGGAATCTTGGAACCGCAGAGGCGCAGAGGACGCCGAGGAACAGAGGAGAAGTCTCCTTATCTCTTCTTTGGATAGCAGCCTTCGGTTTAACCTTGGGGCTGGCGTTGCTGCTGAAGCAGACGGCGTTGTTTTTTCTGTTGACGCCGATACTCTGGGTTGGGATAGAGGCTGCACGTTATCGGCGTTGGGGACGGTTTGTGCAACTATTGGGGGGTTTGTGTTTATCAGTGTTGGTTTTTGGTTCTTGGTACCGTACGAATTGGTTGCTTATCCTAACTTCTGGTAAGCGGGCGACAATTGATTCTGCTATTGCTGAAGGTGAAGCACCACTGAACACTTTGCAAGCTTGGACTTATTACTGGAAGCAACTACCGCATCAAGTCTCTATTCCTTTGCTGCTGGTACCTATATTTACGTTACTACTCTACTGGGGTCGCGTAGGACTGGAAAATGATGATAAGGGGAGGAGGGAAATCAAAACTCAAAAATTCCAATTCTCGATTGACTCGCTCAAATGGTTAGCAGTCTTCTTTATAGGTGCTTATCTGCTGTCATCTTTGAACATGAACAAAGATGATCGCTATGTGTTGCCGTATTTACCTGTTGTATCAGTATTTTTGGCGTATGGCTTGACGCGTTTCTCTAGTCTCCTAGGACGGCGTGTCCGCTGGGGTACTATTAGTTTGGCAGCAATACTGATGTTATTTAACTTATTTCCAGTGGGAGGTGTTGTTGGTGGTTGGGTGACACAAGCTTTGAGTCCCAATGCCCAGTTTTATCCTTATATGAAAGCAGAGTTACCCCATCAGCAGGTGATTGCCCAAATTATCCAAACACAACCTTATTTACGTTCAACTCTCGGAGTTTTGCCATCAACGGCAGAAATTAACCAACACAATTTCAATTACTACGGGGCGCTACAAAACTTTCAAGTTTACGGGCGTCAGGTGGGAATCAGGAAAAAGTATGTTGATCAGGATGGGCGATCGCTTGAGTGGTTCCTCACAAAAACAGGAACACAAGGACCAGTCAAAGAATCTCAAGCTGTTATGGTAAACACTGTGGAGCAAGGTGGTAATTTCCAACTCAATAAGTCTTGGAATTTACCGGATGAAAGTGTTCTCAAACTTTATCATCAAAAAACACCAACAGTTGAGGTAAAACACACCTCTGAACAAAAACCACAAGCTACAATTGCCTTGTCGCAAGTTACAGTCCCTGAAAAAGCCCCGCCAGGATTACCATTACCCGTAACTTACCAATGGTCTGGTTCCTGGGATGAACTACAACACGGGTTAGTACTGCTGACTTGGCATAATTCTAGCCAACCACCACTGATGAAAAACCTAACCCCCCAACCCCCTTCCCTGCAAGGGAAGGGGGAGGCAGATTCCCCTCCCCTAGTAGGGGAGAGGTCAAAATCTTTATGGATACATGACCACGCGATCGCAATGGGGAATTTACATCCTGGTGCAAAAAAACCTGAAGGCACATTTCAGGTGATTGAAAAGATGGCGATGTTACCTCCTGCTGACATAGCACCAGGAACCTACACCCTAGAAGCAATGTATCTCAACAGACTGTCAGGAGAAAGTTATCCTATCCAAGTGCCAAAAACAACACTGCAAATAGGTCCTCAAGCACTTGCCACACAACCACCAGAACTAGATTTAGTCACGCAGTTAGAGACTTTAGGCGCTCAATTAAGCAAAGGGACTGAAGCAGTCAGTCAAGTCTTTGAGGAAATAGGACGTATTAACCAATACGACCCAACTCAGGATTATTTGGTACAGACGCGGTTGACTTTGGAATATCGATTGCAGCATATGACTCCAAAGCGGGATTGGGCTTATGCTTTAGCTTTAGCAAACGTGTTGCAGCGACGGGTAGATGGTGCGATCGCATCTCTCAAACAAGTTATTGCATTAGATCGAGAAAATCCCTATCCATATGCTTACCTAGCATTTGTCCAACTCTACAACTGGCAGCCAGCAGCGGCGCAAAAGTCCCTAGAACCGAGTTTAGCCAAAAATCCTAATTTACCTGAATTCAGAGGTCTTTCAGGAGTTGCTGCCCTGATGCAAGGCAATTTCGTTAAAGCATGGAAAGACTTGTCAGCCGCTCTCTAAAACTTACCTAAATCTACCGCAGTAGAATTAGAGTTTAGTTCCTGACTTGGAGCATGGGAGCAAGAGCCATCGTCAGGCTGGCACGGTTGAGCTATCCGCGCATAGTTTAAAAGGTTGATAGCAGCGTTCAAATCGCGGTCAATAGAGATCCCGCATTTCGGGCAATCATATTGCCTTAAACTTAATGGCATTGGTTGTCGCGCTCCGCAGCCAGAACAGATCTGGGAGGAAGGAAACCATTGGTCCACAAAATATAGCTTGCTGCCATAAAGGGCAGTTTTGTATTCTAACTGCCTTTTAAATTCATAAAACCCACAATCACTAATTGCTGCTGCCAGCTTGTGGTTTTGTAACATGCCAGACACGTTCAGGCTTTCTATCCATATCTCACTGTGGTTTTTGGTGAGATAAGACGTTATCTTGTGCAGTCTGTCTTTGCGGATGTTACTGATTCGGTAATGCAACCTTGCTAGTTTGAATTTTGTTTTTTCACGATTCTTCCCGCCTTTTTGGCGACGACACAGTTGTTTTTGCAATCTTGCCAATCTCTTTTTGGCTCGTCGGTAAGCCTTTGGGTTGGGGTAGACGAATCCATTGGAACACGTTGCAAGAGCCTGAACGCCTAGGTCTACACCGATGGGTTCACAGAGTTCTCGTGCTGTGTTTTCAGCTACTTCTACTTTGAACGAAACAAACCATCGCCCAGCACGCCTACTCACTGTAACGTTTTTAGGTGTACTACATGGCAATCGTTCATAACATTTAACCCAGCCAATGACTGGGAGCTTGATTCGGTTGCCACTGATTGCAATACTGCCTTCCAAATAGAAACTGTCATGGCAACCTTTGTTTTTGAATTTCGGAAACCCAGAGCCTTTAACTGTGTTCAAGCGCTTGAAAGCCTTACCCAGGTTTCGCAACGCTTCTTGCGGGGCACACTTCGACACTTCGTAGTACCAAGGGTTGGCAACTTTTACTGTTGCCACTAGCAACTTGTGCAAATCGATGGCTGTCGGGAACTTGATTTTGTCTTCCGGATTGGCTTTGTTGTGTAAGATAACTTGCTTGCATAGCGCCAATCCCCAATTGTAAGCGTGCCGCGCTACTCCTGCGTGTTTAGCACACAACGTCTTTTGGCGGTTGGTCAGGTCTAGCTCTGCCTTAAAGCCTAGAAGCGACATCTCTTAGCTCCTCGACGATGCGCTTATTTTTCTGGCTGCGGCTACCGTAAAGCCTTGCTGAAAAAACAGTGATAATTTCTAAAACATCTTTTGCTAAATGCTCCTCAAATGAACCGTCTTCGGTACGATTAATGATTACGACTTCGCAGCCAAAGTGTTCGCAAAGGCTAAAAATAAGTTCTGAGCCAAACCTCAGCAATCGATCTGTATCGGTCAAGACTAATCGCTCAACCTGATTGTCGGTTATTAATCGAATTAGTCTTTGCAGTCCTCGCTTGCTGTAGTTTAGTCGAGAACCCAAATCTTCTATGATCTCAAACGACCAACCATTAGTTGCACAGAATATTTCTAGCACTTGCTTTTGTCGTTCCAAGTCTTCCTTTTGCTCATGACTTGAAACTCTGGCATATCCAACAGTGAGTGCATTGTCTGGTTTAATTCCCAGCAACTGCCCTATGTCGTATCGTCGATTTCCATTTTCGGTTCGTTCTGGAATCAGCTTACCCTCTGCTTCCCACCGTCGAAGTGTGGAAGCGGAAACGCCTTTAAGTTTTGCTGCTTCAGAAATAGAAATCTCACTCATCTGCTTATCTTAGCTGATACAATGAGCAAGATTATAAATGTTTAGATAAGTTTTTCGTTTCTGCTACGAACCCTGTGGGGAATTCAAAATTAAGAACCCCATACCCTACAGGGTATTGGGGAATAAGCGCAAAGCCTGCCGCGCATTGTATTGAACATATCCTAGGGGAGTATGTTAATTAGTTTCTACAACCGCGACTGCTGACATTCCAGGAGTAATTCGAGATTCATAACCTTGAATACTCTCAGGTTCAAACACAATTTTCACCGGAATTCGTTGCACGTCTTGAGTCAGCGTGGAATTAGCCGTGGGATTCTCTTGTGGGAGAACGGCAACTTTGCCAAAAGAAGTGGGGGACATACTATCCACTTTGCCGCGAAACTTCCGATTAGGGAAAGCAGCGATTTTAACCGTCACGTTTTGCCCAGGCTGGATTTTTTCTAATTGGGTTTCTTTAAAGTTGGCAATAATCCAAGGATTTGGCTGCACTACCGTAATCAGAGTTTGTCCTGGTTGTACCTGTTGCCCTACAGAAACGTTTTTGTTACCAACTTTTCCAGGGACTAGCGCCGTAACATTGGTGTAAGATAGCTGGAGTTCAGCTTTTTTGACCTCCGCCTGCTTTTGGGCGACTGTAGCCAACGCTGTTTTGTACTTTTGCTGATTTATCTCTCTTTGCTGATTAAGGGTTCGTGCCTGCAGTATTTTACTTCTGTTAGCAGCCTGTGTTGCTTGGGTATTCTTGTTTCCTCGAGTTGGCTTCGATTCAGGAACATTAATAGTGATGGCATCTTTGATATTTTCCGCTGCCAATGCGGCTTGCTGCTTGGCTAATTCTAGAGATGCTTTTGCTTGTGTCAGAGAGACTTGGTAGTCGTTCTTGTCAAGCTTCACCAAGACATCCTTGGGAGACACTACCTGGTTATCATTAACTGGTACTTCGGTGACTATTCCGGCTACGCGCGAAGTGACTTTGTAAATATTTGCCGTAACATAAGCGTTATCCGTTTGCTGAAACTTCATAGCATACTGGTGATTATACTGCCAGGAGCGGTACGCGTACGTTCCGGAGGCGATCGCTCCTGCGCCTAGCAATACTCCTAATACGACTTTGGGTAGCACATGGCGCTTGGACGGCGCTACAGGTTTTTTGACATCACCGTCAGAACCTTGCTCTAAAACTGTTTTTTCCTCTAATCCGGAAAACTTCTGGTTTTGTTGTGAAGAATCTATGTGTTCCATTAGCGACCTTTCTTACAAATTATAAATACTGGGACTTCACGCACCGTAGTGATACATCTATATTTTTGGTCTTTTTGATTGATGCTTTTAGTGTATAAACTGTTCCCTCCAGAGTCCATACAGCTTATATTCTGCAGGGTAACCTGAAAATTTTGGTATTTTTCAAAACTCATGGATAAGGTTTTTAGCCATTGAAGCCGAAATTATGAAAGCAGCGATACGCCAAGGGCGTCTGCACTCCGTACCATCGCCCAAGTTGACCTTTGAGGCGTTTTAGAAAAATTCTGGTTTTGACAAGACAATCTGCGAACGGCATATTTGTAAGTATATTTAAGTATTTTTATTTAGGCGCACTGCGGAATACACAACTCCAGTTCCTGCAATCTCCATATTCTAATGCCAATATACAGGTGTGGAGTTGTAATTTTTGTTTCACTATAATGATTATAATAATCAATTAAATCTGGAAAAATTTCTCAAAAGAATCTCAAAGTTCTCTTCCCTTGCTAACTTGTGAAAGCATTTTAATTTCTCTATAGGATAAAAATAAGTATTTTTAACTTGTTTGTGTGATTTTTTTCCCAAAATCTCATAAACTAGAAATCATCATTAAAATATAAGAAGCTTTAAAAGCTAAGTGATAATGATAATCAAAAAAAGAGGCTAGGGCATGGTAGCTGACGTAATCACAGATTCAGTTCCCGTTACTGTTTTAACAGGTTACTTGGGAGCAGGTAAAACGACACTTCTCAATCACATCCTGACTTATGAACATGGCAAGAAAGTCGCTGTGATTGTGAATGAGTTTGGAGAAGTGGGTATCGATAATCAATTAGTGATCGATACCGATGAAGAAATCTTCGAGATGAACAACGGCTGCATCTGTTGTACCGTGCGCGGCGACTTGATTCGCATCATTGGTAATTTGATGAAGCGGCGTAATAAATTTGACCATTTGGTCATAGAAACCACTGGTTTAGCTGACCCCGCGCCAGTGATTCAGACGTTCTTTGTTGATGAAGATATGCGGGAAAAGCTAGAGTTAGATGCTGTAGTGACCGTGGTGGATGCTAAGCATATATGGCAGCACTGGGACGCAGATGAAGCCCAAGAACAGATTGCCTTTGCCGATGTCATTCTCCTGAATAAAACCGATTTAGTGCCAGCAGAACAGCTTAATGAGTTAGAAAAGCGGATTCGGGGGATGAATGCAATGGCTAAAATCTACCGCACCCGTAATTCTGAGGTATCAATGGATGCCCTGTTGGGTGTCAAAGCCTTTGACCTCAACCGCGCCTTGGAAATTGACCCAGAATTTTTGGGAGAAGATGCTCACCAACATGATGAAAGCGTGTATTCTGTGGCTTTGGTAGCAGAAGGCGCACTCGATGGCGACAAGTTAAACGATTGGTTGGGACACTTACTGCAAACCCAAGGACCAGATATCTTCCGCATGAAGGGTATTTTGAGTATTGCTGGGGAAGATAACCGCTTTGTGTTCCAAGGGGTACATATGTTGTTTGAAGGTAAACCAGAACGCCCGTGGAAAGATGGCGAAACCCGCAAAAACGAACTGGTTTTCATCGGTCGTAATTTGGATGAAGCCCAACTCAGACAAGATTTTCTCGCTTGCTTGTCATAAACAAATACATGGGTAAAGATGAGGGACTAAGTACAGGCGTTGCATAAGTTCGTAACTTTTTTAAACGCAGAGGAACGCGCTTGGTAGCGCAAAGGGACGCAGAGTCTCGCCAAATTTAATCTGCTACGAATTACTGAAATGCTGTACTAAGAAAACAATAGATTCCCTTCCTCCTCATCTCCGTCATCCCCCTCATCTCCCTCATCCCCTCATCTTCCCTACACAACCATGAACCCCTCAACCCTCAACTCTCAGGAATTTGAAGAGCAATATTCGGGGACGCTTTGCGATTATGTGACTGCGATCGCCTGGTCCCCACAAGGTACAACTCTAACAGCAACTTCTGCTGCTGGTGAAGTCGTGCTGTGGCGAGATGGTGACTTAGCAAGTTTACAGACTCCAAAAGGTGAATCAGTAGACTGCGTTGCCTTTTCTCAAGATGGGCAATTTTTAGCCGTTGGGGGACAGGATGGAAAAGTGAAAATTTGGCGAGAAAGTGAATTAATCGCCACTTTGGAAAATGCCCCAGCCTGGGTTGATAAGCTGGCATGGAGTCCCACGAGTCATTTACTCGCTTTCAGTTTAGGGCGTTACGTGCAAGTGTGGGACGCCGATACTCGCGAGGTTGTCGTTACCCTGAATTTTGATAACTCTTCGGTACTAGGTATTGATTGGCGTTGTGATGGACAGTACCTTGCCATTGGTGGATATCAGGGAGTAAAGGTATGGGATTGCCAAAATTGGGATGATGACCCATACATCCTGCACATACCTTCTGTCAGTTTAGCTATAGGTTGGTCACCAGACGGCAAATATCTTGCCTCTGGTAATATGGATCGCACCATTACTGTTGTAGAATCACATTTATTATCCTCTGGTGGCGAAAGCGAACCTTGGGTAATGCGAGGTTTTCCTGGCAAAATTCGCGAACTTGCATGGTCACAACTCACGACTCAACAAGGCGCACCTCTGCTTGCTTGTTCCAGTATGGACGGTATTGTGGTATGGGAGAAGCAGGCTGATGATTCTTCAGATTGGGAAGCAACAGTATTAACAAATCATGTTGATGTGATTGGGGCGATCGCCTTTGCCCCTAAAAGCTTCCTTCTTGCTTCCGCTGGCGCTGATGGCTGGATTTGTTTGTGGAAAGAAGCAAAGCAAGTCTCCCAAATTCTCACAGGTGCTTCATCCGGGTTTTCAAGACTCGCTTGGCATCCCCAAGGTAAGCAACTTGCTGCAGGTGGTGAAAATGGGGAATTGTTTGTTTGGTCAAAAACGACCCGGGGTCAAGGTTTTGGGCGCAACTGATTTCTTGTTTTCAATTTCGAGTGGCAATGATTGTAGGGTGGGCATTGCCCCTAAAAGCTTATGTGATACACATTTGATATCAGAACCGAGAAAATACGCATAATAAAACTTGTATGTAGTAAGGACTTGAGTCCTTGTTTTCATGGAAAAGGACGCGCATTCCTCACTACAAACTTAGTAAGGTTATTTCATCGGACATGATATAGCAGCCCTAAATCATTTGTAAGATGTTCTTTTATTTTTCTTGGCGCTCTTGGCTCAGGAGCGGTTTTTTTATTCTCACGACTCACTTAGGATTGCTATATGAGACATTAGTGAGGAATGTGCACCCGAAAGAAAACTCCTGTTATCAAGTGGGTTTCTATTTTTAGAAGTTTAAAATATCTAATGATTCTTCTATTTCTAAATCTAAAATTTTTTCTCTGACATTTTTGTGTTCTTCCAGCTTACCTTCTTTTCGATAAAACTCTGCTGCTTTTTGAAAATCATCAATAACCCCCTGCTTATCTCCTAAATTATAACGAGCATAACCACGATTGTAATAGGCATCTGCATCATTGGGATTCATTTTAAGAACCTGAGTATAGTCTTCAATCGCGCCCTGATAATCTCCGAGGTCATAACGAGCATGACCACGATTATAATAAGCATCGGCATCATTAGGATTCATCTTAAGAACCTGAGTATAATCCTCAATCGCTCCCTTGTGATCGCCTAAATCAAAACGAGAATTACCACGGTTTTTATAACCAACAACATCATTAGGATTCATTTCAATTGACTGACTAAAAAGCTCAATTGCTCTGTTTGAATCTCCAAAGTTAGAACTATTTGGATTAATCTTGATAGCCTGATTATAATCTTCTATTGCTCCGTCATAATCGCCTACATGATAGCGAATATCAGCGCGGTTTCTGTAAGCTACGGCATCATTGGGATTGATTCTGATTGCTTGAGTGTAATCTGCGATCGCTCCTTCGTAATCTCCTAAGTGATAACGAGCCAAACCAAGTTTGGTATAAACTTTACCGTAATAAGGATTAATTTGTATTACCAGAGTGTAGTCTGCAATTGCTTTCTCGTAACTGCCTAAGTGATAATGAGCTAGACCACGTTTGTAATAAGTATCAGCATCTTTAGAGTTAAGTTTTAAAGCTTGGTTGTAGTGATTGATTGCAGCGTTGTACTGTTTTTTCTCAAAGGATTCATCACCCTGTTTTAGATAAAGCAGATTTAAATCTCCATTATGGAAACGGAGATAGTCATTTGGCTCATAAGAAAAGTTAGTTTTGGTAAACTGTTGCTTTGGTGGTTGCTGATAGCTGGCTTCTTGTTGAGGCTTATATTTCTCAATCGGTTGCTGATAGCTAGGTTCTTGTTGAGGCTTATATTTCTCAATCGGAGATTTTTGGTTATAAGAATTGAGATGCGTCAATGATTCTAACTGTTCTAGATAGCAGCGCAAGCCACCGCCATACAGTAATTGTTCTACTCCAAATGAAATTTTCCCAGTCCTCAGCTTAATCATCTGGGTAGGAAGAAAGCCAGCGAAAAAGAGGTGATATTCAGGTTGCGCTTCATTCACATCTTCTTGAATAAAAATGCAAACTACAACTGCATTTTTTTGCACTTCTTCTGAATTAATAGACCATCTGACTTTATTAAGACTGCCATGACGTGATTTAACCGCAATTCCAACTGATGGATCAAAAGTCAGCGTAAAATCAACTTTGCCATCGCCGACACCGAATCGTTTTTCATAATCTACTTCAGTCACAAAAGCAGCCAAACGTTCTTTAACAACTTCTTCACCTAATTTTCCTTTCAAATTGCTGATAAAAACATCACGAACTGCTGAAGTGCGCTTATATTTCTCAGCCATCTGCCAGCAAAATTCCCGTAGTATCTTTAACCTCTCTCCGGAGATCACCGTTAATTCGCTATATTGTCCTTCTGTTTCACAATGCAGCAAACAACCAGATGTTAACCTTTTAATGAAATCAGATTGTAGCGATCGCAGTAGGGTAATCCAGTCCATTTATAGTTCTGCGAATCTTTTTGTTTATTGTATTAAAATAGCAAATCAGCAAAAATCTGTCTAAGTTGTATTTAATTTAACGCTTAGAACCCCACCCCCCAACCCCCTCCCCGCAAGCAGGGAGGGGGCTAATGATGATGTGGTGAGTGGAGATGCAATGGTGTTTGGCAAGAGGTGTGACGCGTTTTGTTGAGGGTGACGGTGTTGTTTGGTAGTTGGAGTCCGGTACTTGGGAACAATAAATCAACGTGAGTTCGATAGACCTCTCCCACCCAACCTCCCTCTCCTGCAAGGAGAGGGAGGAGCAATGTAAAAATCACAGTTTTAAGCCTCTCCCAGTAAAAAAAGCTGCTCCTTTTCCCTCCCCTAAGAGGGGAGGGCTAAAAAGAGGTGGGGAGAGGTTTGGAGAGGGGTCAAATCAAGATACATCGAACTCACGTTACAGCAATTTTCAGGTAAATAGACCACAGTGGTTGAACCAACCGAAGGTATGA